>JADGIB010000241.1 GCA_019683665.1 Solirubrobacteraceae bacterium | reverse complement strand
CGCCCGCCACCCGGCCGGCGACGGCGCGGCGTTCGCCCGCGCGCCCCGGCGTCCGGGCCGCTCCGGGCGCCTCGCGCTCGTCGTCGAGCCGCGGCGGGCGGGCCGCTCGCGGAGCCGCCGCTCACGCGCGGGCGCGCCGGGCGCGCAGCACGTGCTGGCGGCGGGCGCCGCGCCGGCGCCGGCCGGTCTCGACGAAGCCGGCCTTGCGCGCCACCGCCAGCGACGCGTCGTTGCCGACGTCGACGACCGCGACGACCTCGCGCGCGCCGAGCTCGTCGAACGCGGCGGCCAGGCAGGCGCGGGCCGCCTCGGTCGCCAGCCCGCGGCCCCAGTGGTCGCGGCGCAGCAGCCAGCCCAGCTCGAGCTGCGGGCCGCGGCCGTCGAGCAGGGAGAGGCCGGCCTCGCCGATGAGCTCGCCGGTCGCGCGCTCCTCGATCGCCCAGACGCCCCAGCCGTGGCGGGCCTGGTGGGCGACGTAGGCGTCGACCCAGGTCGCCGGGTCCTCGCCCCGGGTGTCGATGAAGCGCATGACCTCCGGGTCGGCGTGGATCGCGGCCATCGCCTCGCGGTCCTCGGGGACGAACGCGCGCAGCGTCAGGCGCTCGGTCTCGATCGGCAGCCGGACGGGCATGGGGGGATCGTCGCGCATCCGGCGCGCCGTCTAGCGTCCGTCTCGCCATGACCGACGTCACCGCCCCCGCGCCCCGAGGGTCCGCGCTGGAGCGCTTCTTCCGCATCCGCGAGCGCGGATCGTCGCTGCGGATCGAGTCGCTCGGCGGCCTCTCGACCTTCCTGACGATGTGCTACATCGTCTTCGTCAACCCGGCGATCCTGTCGCAGGCCGGGCTCCCGTTCGCGGCCGTCGCGGTCGCGACCGCGCTCGCGGCGGGGGTGGCGACGATCGTCATGGGCCTCGTCGCCAACTACCCGCTCGCGCTCGCGTCCGGCCTCGGGATCAACGCGATCGTCGCGTTCGACATCATCATCGGCCAGCAGGTGAGCTGGCAGGTCGGCATGGCCTGCGTCGTCATCGAGGGCCTGATCGCGGTCGTGCTCGTGCTGGCGGGCCTGCGCGAGTCGATCGTGCGGGCGGTGCCGACCTCGCTGAAGCTCGCGATCGGCGTCGGCATCGGCCTGTTCATCGCGTTCGTCGGGCTGCGCGACGGCGGGATCGTCGTCAACGACCCGGCCACCGGCGTCGGCCTCGGCGACCTGACCGCGGGGCCGCCGCTCGTCGTGCTGGCCGGGATCCTCGTCGCGGCGGCGCTCGCCGTGCGGGGCGTGCGCGGCTCGATCCTCGTCGGGATCGCGACGACGACGGTCCTCGGCCTGGTCTTCGGCGTGCTCGACGGCCCGTCGGGGGTGGCGCAGCTGCCGTCGTCGAGCGACTTCGACACGATCGGCGAGGGGCTGAAGCCCGACAACCTCGCCGACGCGCTGACGTGGGCGCTCGTGCCGACGATCTTCGCCCTGTTCATGACCGACTTCTTCGACACGATCGGCACGGCGGTCGCGGTCGGCACCCAGGGCGACCTCACCGACGACGACGGCAACCTGCCCGAGATGCGCCGCGTCCTGCTCGTCGACTCGGGCGCGGCGGCGTTCGGCGGGGCGATGGGCGTCTCGTCGGTGACGACCTACGTCGAGTCGGGCGCCGGCGTGGGGGAGGGGGCGCGGACCGGCTTCGCGAACCTCGTCACCGGCGGCCTCTTCCTGCTGTCGATCCTCTTCGTGCCGCTCATCGAGGTCGTCGGCCAGTCGGTGCCGTACGCGGGCGACACGACGGTGACGCCGGCGATCGCGCCCGCGCTCGTCATGGTCGGCTTCCTCATGCTCCGGCTCGTCGCCGCGATCGAGTGGGACCGCCCCGAGCACGCGCTGCCGGCGTTCCTCATCATCGCCGGGATCCCGCTGACGTTCTCGATCGCCGCGGGCATCGGCCTCGGGATCATCGGCTACGTCGTCGCGATGCTGGCCCGCGGTCGCGTCCGCGAGATCCACCCGCTCATGTGGCTGCTCGTGCCGCTGTTCCTGGCCTTCTTCGCCGACGACTGGCTGAGCGCGCACGTCTTCTGAACGGCGCGCGCGAAGGGATGAATGGCGATTCAGCCCCGCTCAGCGGGGCCGATTCGCCACTCGCGCGCGCGGGCGGCCGCGGGACGCGCGGCGCGGGTCACCAGCGCGCCCGGTGGTCCTCCATGACGCCGTAGCCCTCGGCCAGCGCCGGGCCGCCCGGCAGCGTGCCGGCGAACGTCCCGAACGGCTGGACGTAGTCGCTGCGGACGAGGAGCAGCTCGTCGTGGCGCTCGCGGACGGCCTCGGCCCGGAACGCGAGGTCGCCGCCGTCGGCGGTCCGCACGCCCGAGAGGTCGTCGGCGAACGCGCACGGGCCGGCCTCGAACGGGGCCGCGCCCTCGAGCCACACGGTCCGCTCGCTGCGCTGCGGCGGGTCGTTGACGCCGCTGACGAGGTTCCAGCCGGCGAGGCGGCCGTCGGCGGTGCGGCCGACCCCGGCCGCCCACCGCCACGCGGTGCGGCGCGCGTGGTAGCCGACCGTGTCGTCGACGACGCCGCGCGCGTCGATCGCCAGCTCGCGCCCCGAGGCGAGGCGCACCCGCCCGCGCACCGGCACGCCCGCCTGCTTGCGCGTCCAGATCCAGCCGCCCCCGTGCGGGCAGACGGTCTCCACGCCCGGGCCCTCGTCGAGCGCGAGGTCGAGCGCGACCCCGCCGCGGTCGCGGACCGTCACCCGGCCCGGGCGCAGGCGCACCGCGGCGCGCGGGCGCAGGAGGATCGTCCGCTCGTGCAGGGCGCCCGCGGCGCGGTCCCACACCGCCCACCACGCCTGCGGGATCCCGCCCACGTGCGCGAGCCCGACGCAGAGCATCGCGTCCGGGCCGAAGGCGCCGACGTAGCGCCAGCGCTTCAGCGCGCGGCCGTCGCGCCTGGCCGGCAGGCCGCTAAGGTCCACGGGGCGCACCCCGCGCGCGGCGTCGCTTCGCCACGGTTCCATCTGACCGCGAACGCTATCGTTGACTGACGAGTCAACGAATGATCCGACCCGCCGCCACATGAGGGTCGCCGCCGTCCAGCTCAACGCCGGCGCCGACCCCGACGCCAACCTCCGCGCCGCCGACGCCCACGTCCGCGCCGCCGCCGCCGACGGCGCCCGCCTCGTCGTCCTGCCCGAGAAGTGGCTCGTCCTCGGCCCGCCCGGCGACCTGCGCGCCGGCGCCCAGCCGCTCGACGGCCCCGCCGTCCAGTGGGCCCGCGACACCGCCCGCGAGCTGCGCATCGACCTCGTCGCCGGCTCGATCTCCGAGCGCGTCGACGGCGCCGACCGCCTGCGCAACACCTCGCTGCACGTCGGCCCCGACGGCGAGGTGAAGGCCGTCTACCGCAAGATCCACATGTTCGACGTCGTCGTCGACGGGCGCGAGTACCGCGAGTCCAAGGACGAGGAGCCCGGCGACGAGATCGTCACCTCGGCCACCGCCGACGGCGTCGGCCTCGGCCTGTCGATCTGCTACGACCTGCGCTTCCCCGAGCTCTACCGCGCGCTCGCCCGCCGCGGCGCCCGGATCCTCGTCGTCCCGGCCGCGTTCACGCTGGCCACCACCCGCGACCACTGGGAGGTCCTCGTGCGCGCCCGCGCGATCGAGCAGCAGGCCTTCGTGATCGCCGCCAACCAGATCGGCGCCCACCCCGGCGGGATGCGCTCCGGCGGCCGCTCGCTCATCGTCGACCCGTGGGGCGTCGTGCTCGCGACCGCGCCCGACCGCGTCGGCCACGTCGTCGCCGACCTCGACCTCGACGCCCAAGAGCGCATCCGCCGCGACCTGCCGTCGCTGGCCAACGCGCGCCTCGTCGCCGACCCCGCCGTCGCCCCGGAGGCCCGCGCCTGATGGCTGCCTCGACCTCCCGCAGCCAGGCCGCGGCCGACAAGCGCCGCCTCATCCTCGACGCCGCCGTGCGCGTCTTCGCCCGCCAGGGCTTCCACGCCTGCCGCGTCTCCGACATCGCCGACGAGGCCGGCGTCGCCTACGGGCTCGTCTACCACTACTTCTCCAGCAAGGACGAGATCCTCGACACCGTCTTCCTCGAGCGCTGGAGCATGCTCCTGCACGTCATCGCCGAGGTCGACGAGCGCCCGGTCGCCGCCCGCGAGAAGCTCCGCGACATCGCCTCGTTCATCGTCGACTCCTACGTCCACGACCCGGACGTGATGAAGGTCATCATCGTCGAGGTGACCCGCGCGGCGAACTCGTTCGGGCGCACGCACCTGGCGAAGATCCGCGAGGCCTACGACCTCATCGCCCGGATCGTCGCCAAGGGCCAGGCGAGCGGCGAGCTGCGCACCGACGTCTCGCCCGACTTCGCCGCGCTCGCCTTCTACGGCACGATCGAGCAGGTCCTCACCGGCTGGATCTTCGAGCTGCTGCCCCAGACCCCGCGCGACACCGAGTCGGCCAAGGTCCAGATCGTCGACACGATCTGCGACGGCTTGGACGTGATAGGACTTCCCTCCGCATGACCAACGAGCTGACCAAGCGCCTGCTCTGGTCCGGCCTCCTGGCCGGGCTGGGTGCGCTGGCCTCCATCGCGACGACGAAGGTCGCGACGCTGATTTGGCGCCGCGTCTTCGGGGAAGACCCGCCGGATCAGTGAGTGCCGTGAGTGCCGACGCCCCGTCGACCGGACCCAAGCCCGAGGTGCTCGTCGGCGTCGCGTTCGCCGGCGGGTTCCTGGCCGCCCTGATCCTGAAGCGCCTTGCCTCCTGAACCCACCGGATCCCCCCAGCAGATCTCCGCCGCGATGCAGGAGGTCGCCGAGCGCGCCCAGCTGCTGGTGCGCGAGGAGATCGAGCTCGCGAAGGCCGAGATCACGCTCAAGCTCACGAAGCTGGCCAAGGGCGCCGCGATCGGCGCCGCCGCCGCCGTCTTCGTCATCGGCGGCCTCATCCTCGTCCTCCACGGCCTCTCCTGGCTGGCGTGGTGGGCGCTGCCCGTGAGCGACACGCAGTTCTTCTGGGGCTTCTTCCTCGTCGCCCTCGTGCTCTTCGTCCTCGGCGCGCTCGCCGGGTGGGGCGCGTCGAAGCTGCTGCAGTCCGGGGCGCCGCCGACGCCGGACCTGGCGATCGAGGAGGCCCAGCGGATCAAGGACACGGTGAGCAGCTGATGGCCACCTCGCCCCAGCAGCGGACGCCGGAGGAGATCCGCGCGTCGATCGAGGCCAACCGCGTCGCGCTCGGCGACGCCGTCGCGCGCCTGCGCAGCGAGATCGCGGTCGCCACCGACTGGCGCCGCCAGCTCGAGGCCCACAAGAAGCAGGTCATGATCGCCGCCGCCGTCGCCGGGTTCGTCATCGGCGGCGGGCTTGCCGCGTTCGGCCGCCGCCGGCGCCGCCGGTAGCGGTCCCCGAGAAACCCACCCCATCCGCGCCGGCGCCGACCGGTTAGGGTCGCCCTCAGTGTCAGCGTTCGGGTGCCGGGCGGTGACGTCCGATCGCTCGGGTTGGTTCTCGGGCTGGCGGCGGACTGACTCGTAGGGTCGCT
>JADGIB010000240.1 GCA_019683665.1 Solirubrobacteraceae bacterium | reverse complement strand
CGGCTGTTCCTGACCGCGCTGGCCAAGCTCGTCGACGAGCGGCTGAACGCGCCGGCCCAGTGCCAGAAGCCGCTCCGTCGTCCGCGCAGCAAATAGATCTGAAGCAGATAAGTACGAAACAGATAGTTCCGTAGCAGACGATCTGCTAAGGTCGCGTCTGCCGCTGTTCCCGACCGGAGACGCGATGACGCAGACCGCCCCCTCTCCCCCCATCGCCTCGCCCGCTGCGGCGGCGGAGCGCGCCCGCTGGATCACCCTCGTCGTGCTGTGCCTCGGCTTCCTGATGGTGATCCTCGACTCGACGATCGTGAACGTCGCCCTGCCGGCGATCCAGGACGACCTCGGCTTCTCGCAGTCGGGGCTGGCGTGGGTCGTCAACGCCTACCTGATCGCCTTCGGCGGCCTCCTGATGCTGTCGGGCCGCATCGGGGACCTGATCGGGCGCCGCCGCGTGTTCCTGGCCGGCGTCGCGCTGTTCACGCTCGCGTCGATCCTCTGCGGCGCGGCCCAGAGCCAGGGCATGCTCGTCGTCGCCCGCTTCGTGCAGGGCATCGGCGGCGCGCTGAGCTCGGCGGTCATCCTCGGGATGATCGTCACGCTGTTCCCGCAGCCGGGCGAGCGCGCCCGCGCGATCGGGATCTACAGCTTCGTCGCCGCGGGCGGCGGGTCGGTCGGCCTGCTGGCCGGCGGCGTCCTCACCGACGCGATCAACTGGCACTGGATCTTCTTCGTGAACGTGCCGATCGGCGTCGCCACGCTCGCGGCCGCGCTGCGCCTCGTGCCGCGCGACGAGGGCATCGGCCTGGCCAACGGCGCCGACGCCCCGGGCGCGCTGCTGCTCGTCGGCGCGCCGATGCTGACCGTCTGCACGATCGTCGGCACCGAGGACGCCGGCTGGGGCTCGGCCCGGACGATCGGGCTCGGCGTGCTGGCGATCGCGCTGCTCGCCGCGTTCGTCGCGCGCGAGCAGCGGGCCGCCCACCCGCTCGTCCCGCTGCGGATCTTCCGCTCGCGCAACGTGACCGGCGCGAACGTCGTGCAGATGCTGATGGTGTCGGGGATGTTCGGGGTCTTCTTCCTCGGCGTCCTCTACTACCAGCGGATCCTCGGCTACGACGCGCTCGAGATCGGCCTGGCCTTCCTGCCGGTCGCGCTCGGCATCGCGGCGATGTCGGTCGGCCTCGCCGCCCGGCTGATCATGCGCTTCGGCGCGCGCCGGACGCTCGTGCCCGGGCTCGGCCTCATCGCCGTCGGCCTGGGGCTGTTCGTGCGGGTGCCGATCGACGCCGACTACGTCACCGACCTGCTGCCGTCGATGGTGCTCATCGGGATCGGCGCCGGGCTCGGGTTCCCGTCGCTCATGACGCTGGCGATGTCCGGCGCGACCGAGGCGGACTCCGGCCTGGCCTCGGGCCTGGTGAACACGTCGCAGCAGATGGGCGGCGCGCTCGGGCTCTCCGTGCTCGCGACGCTGTCGGCCTCGCGCAGCGAGAACCTCCTGGCCCAGGGCGAGCCACTCGCGCAGGCGCTCGTCGACGGCTACCAGCTCGCCTTCGCGGTCGCCGCGGGGCTCGTGGTCGCCGCCGTGCTCCTGGCGCTCGTCCTCCTCCGGCCCCCGCGCGAGGCGGCCGTCGCCGCCGACGCGGTCGTCGAGCACGCCGGCTGAGCCCGGCCCCGCGCCGGGGCCCCGCCCCCCCCCGCCCCCCCCCCGGGTGGTTTAAAAAAATCCCCGGCCCCCCCGGGCGCCCCCGGGCGGGCCCCGCGCCGGGGGGGGGGGGGCGGCCGGGGGCGACGGCGGGGGCGCGGCCGCGCGGGCCGCCGGCGCGATGCGGACGACCGGCAGCGCGTCGAGCCACGTCGCCAGCGCGGCCACCAGCGCGAGCACGAGCCCGGCGACCGCCCACGTCGTGCGCAGCTCGTCGTGGGCGGCGAACGTCGCGATCGTCGCGCCGAGCAGGACGAGGCCGAGGACGGCGGCCGGCAGCTGCGGCGGCACCGGGACGCGCCGCCCGCGCCGCGCGACGCGCGCCACCTCCCAGGCGGCCAGGAGCACGCCGGCGACGCCGGCGAGCACGCCGACCCCGTTCCAGGCGCTGCGCGACACCTCGCCGCCCGCGCCCTCCTGCCACGGCGCCAGCGAGCAGGCCGCGAACGCGACGGACGCGACGAGGGCGGTCCAGGCGGCCTTGCTCAGGTGCATCGGCCCGATGGTCGCATAGAGTGCCGCGCCGCGCGGGCGCGCGGGCGCCCGCCCGACCGGAGGTTGAAGGCAAGGATGTCCGTCTCAGCGGCCGCCCCGAGCGGCCCGCGCTCGTACCAGGTCCGCACGTGGATGGCCGCCGCGATCGCCGGCATGGGCGGCCTGCTGTTCGGCTACGACACCGGGATGATCTCGGGCGCCCAGCTCTTCATCGAGCAGGACTTCGACGTGTCCGCCGGCGGGATCGGGCTCGTCGTCAGCGCCGTCACCGCGGGCGCGCTCGTCGGCGCCCTGCTGTCGAGCGGCCTGACCGCCCGCTGGTCGCGCCGGGCCGTCATCGCCCTGTCGGCCGTCGTCTTCATCGTCGGCGCGGTCGCCGCCGCGGCGGCGCCGAGCGTCGCCGTGCTCGTCGCGGCCCGGTTCGTCATCGGCCTCGGGATCGGCTTCGCCTCCACGGTCGTCCCGCTCTACATCGCCGAGCTCGTCCCGGTCGCCAGCCGCGGGTCGATGGTCGCGCTCTTCCAGCTCGCGATCACCCTCGGCATCCTCGTCGCCTACCTCGTCAACGCCGCCTACGCCGACGACGGGGAGTGGCGAGCCGTGTTCGCGCTCGCCTGCGCGCCGGCGACCGTGCTCCTGCTCGGGATGCTCGTGCTGCCCGAGAGCCCGCGCTGGCTGTTCGCCGCCGGGCGCGAGGACGAGGCGCGGCGGGTGCTCGAGACGCTGCGCGACCCCGACGACCCGCAGACCGCGCGCGAGCTCGAGGAGATCCGCGCGACCGTCGAGGCCGACCGCGCCCGCCCGCGCGAGTCGCTGGCCCGGGCGCTGACGAGCCCGCTGGCGCGGATGATCCTCGTCGTCGGGATCGGCCTCGGCGTCTTCCAGCAGATCACCGGGATCAACACGATCATCTACTACGCGCCGACGATCCTCGGCAAGGCCGGGCTCGGCACCGAGTCGTCGGTCATGGCGACCGCCGGGATCGGCGGGCTGAACTTCGTGGCCACGATCGTCGCGCTCGCCGTCGTCGACCGCATCAACCGCCGCACGATGCTCATCGGCGGGATGGCCGGGATGGCCCTGTCGATGGCGGTCCTGGCCGTGACGTTCGCCGTCGACGACTTCGACGGCCCGCTGCGCTGGGTCGCCGTCGGCTCGCTGCTGGCGTTCATCGCCTGCTTCGCGGTGAGCTGGGGCTGGGGCTTCTGGGTGATGGCGTCGGAGATCTACCCGCTGTTCATCCGCGGCCAGGCGGTCTCGATCGGCAACGCGGTCCAGTGGACGGCGAACTTCGCCGTCTCGCTGCTGTTCCCGATCCTCCTGGCCGCCTGGGGCGGCGCGGTCCTCTTCTCCGTCCTCGCGGGGTTCGGCGTCCTCGCCCTCGTCTTCACCTACCGGCTCGTGCCCGAGACGCGCGGGCTGACGCTCGAGGAGATCGAGCGCGAGTGGCGCCGCCGGGCCGGGGTCGCCGACGACGCGGCCGCGGCGCCGGCCGCCTAGGGGCAAGTGCCAGAATGCACCAGGTGAGCTTCCAACGAACCCGCCGTGTCGCAGGCGCCGCGGTCGCGGCCACCGTCGCCGCCCTCGCCGTCGCCGCCGCGCCCGCCACGGCCGCCAAGACCTACCGGGAGACGGTGGTCGCCACCGTCAAGAAGGCGTCCCAGAAGGGCTCCACGCTCGTCTACACCGGGACCGTGCGGTCCTCGGTGGCCGGGACCGGGACCGTCCGCCAGACCGTGCGCCTGAACGGGCTGAACGTCACCGGCTCGTTCGTCATCCGCTACAAGGGCGGCACGATCCGCGGCACCGTCCGCGCCCGGGCCAAGCTCGGGCTCAAGGAGGCGACGTTCACCGGCACGTCGCGGACGACCGGCGGCACCGGCCGCTTCAAGGGCGCGACCGGCAGCGGCAGCTACCGCGGCACCGGCGCGCTGAACATGTCGAGCGCGACGTTCCGCTCGACGGGCACGATCACGTTCTGAGCCGACGCGCTAGCGCTGCGGCTCGAGCGACACGAGCCGCAGCTCGAAGCGCTCGGTGTAGTTGACCTTGGCGCCGATCGGCGTGTCGCTGCGGCTGGCGTTGTCGGCGACCACCCGCACCGGCAGGCCGGTCGCGCGCGCCAGCCACACGTCGTACGTGCCGCCGCCCTCGGTCGAGCCGGCCATCCGGAAGCGGACGCGCACGTGGACGGCCGGGACCTGCTCGCCGCCGACGTCGACGGTCTCGGCCCCGAGCGCGCGCACGGTGTCGGTGCGGGTGACGCCCTCGCGCCGGCAGACGATCGTCGAGCGCCCGCCGCCCGGGCGCAGCGGGATCTCGCCGCCCGAGCACTCGTAGGTGCGGTCGTCGGTGCGCCCGTAGAACGAGTGGACGTCGTTGAAGCGGATCGGCTCCAGCGCGCCCGGCTTCGCGCAGAGCGTCCACGTCTCCGACCGCTTGTCGAGCGCGGTCCAGGTCTGCTCGAAGCCGCAGTCGACGGCGCGCACGGCGATCGTCGTGCGGTCCGGGTACTCGTGCTCGCTGCCGCCGAGGAGGTCGGCCCGCTCGTCGCCGGCCGTCTCGTACTCGTAGACGCCGGCGGCGGGGATCTCGACGCCCTCGGGGAGCGTGCCCGCGGTCGCGGGCGCGGTCTCGCCGCGGTAGCGCTCGACGATCCGCTCGACCGCGATCGGCTCGGTGTCGTCGCCGAGCAGCCAGGAGCGGACGAGCAGCAGGCCGGCGACGAGGACGGCGCCGATCGACGCGAGGACGATGATCCACGTGCGACGCATGCCCCCGGGAACCTACCGCGCGGCCCGGCCCGCGGGGGCGCGGCGCCGCCGCCCGACCGGGCCGAGATGCTCCGGTACCAGATCGTCAGCTTTCGTAGCAGTTGCCGCTAGACTGGCCGCATGGGAATCGCCACGACGGCGCCCGAGCACCCCGGGATCGCCCCCTCCCCCGCGAACCTCTGCGTCCTGCTGAGCCGCGCCAGCCACGGGCTGGCGACCCGGACGCAGGCCGCGGTCGACGAGCTGGGGCTGTCGGCCCGCGCCTACCAGGTCCTCGCCGCCGCCGCCGAGGGCGAGCACACCCAGACCGAGCTGGCGCGGATGATCGGGCTCGACAAGACGACGATGGTCGTGACGATGGACGAGCTCGAGGCGGCCGGGCTGGCCGAGCGCCGGCCGTCGGCCCGGGACCGGCGGGCGCGCGTCATCTCGGTGACCGAGGCGGGCGAGCGCGTGCTCGCCCAGGGCGAGGCGATCGTCCAGCGCGTCCACGAGGAGGTCCTCGACGTCCTCGGCGAGGACGAGCGCCGGCTGTTCCTGACCGCGCTGGCCAAGCTCGTCGACGAGCGGCTGAACGCGCCGGCCCAGTGCCAGAAGCCGCTCCGTCGTCCGCGCAGCAAATAGATC
>JADGIB010000012.1 GCA_019683665.1 Solirubrobacteraceae bacterium | reverse complement strand
CTCGACACCGGCCTGATCGAGCGGCTCGAGGACGCGGTCGCGCCCCCGCCGCCCGCCGACGACCTCCCCGGCCTGGCCGTCGCCGCCCTCGTCGGCCCGCCGCCGACCGACGACCCCTGGGACGCCCGCGACGGCTGGCGCACCGGGGGCCGCCGCGCGCCCGCCCGCCTGCGCCTCGAGGGCCACGGCCTCATCGAGGCCCGCCACCGGCCGGTCGAGGCGATCCGCGACGGCGACGCCGTCTGGATCGTCGACGACGGCATCCCGCACCGCTTCGCCCCCGCCGTCGACGTCGCCGGCGCCCACGCCGCCGAGGGCTCGCTCGAGGCGCCGATGCCCGGGGTCGTCCTCGACGTGCGCGCCGAGCCGGGCGCCGCCGTCGCCGAGGGCGACGTCCTCGTCGTCCTCGAGTCGATGAAGATGGAGCTGGCCGTCGTCGCGCCCGCCGACGGCACCGTCGCCGACGTCCACGTCCGCGTCGGCGACCACGTCGCCCGCGGCGCCGCGCTCGTGACCGTGGAGGCCGCCGCGTGAGCCCCGTCCTGCACACCCGCGCCCGGCCCGGGAGCCCCGAGTACGCGGCCAACGAGGCCGAGCACCTGCGCCTCGTCGCCGACCTCGAGGCGCGGATCGCCCGCGCCGCGCAGGGCGGCGGGGCGACGGCGCGCGAGCGCCACGTCGCCCGCGGCAAGCTCCTGCCGCGCGAGCGCGTCGACCGCCTCTGCGACCCGGGCGCCCCGTTCCTGGAGCTCAGCCCGCTGGCCGCCGAGGGCATGTACGACGGCGACGCCCCCGGCGCGGGGATCATCACCGGCGTCGGGCGGATCGCCGGGCGCGAGTGCGTCGTCGTCGCCAACGACGCGACGGTCAAGGGCGGGACCTACTACCCGATGACGGTCAAGAAGCACCTGCGCGCCCAGGAGATCGCGCTCGCCAACCGGCTGCCGTGCGTCTACCTCGTCGACTCCGGCGGCGCGTTCCTGCCGCTCCAGGACGAGGTCTTCCCCGACCGCGACCACTTCGGCCGGATCTTCTTCAACCAGGCGACGATGTCGGCGCAGGGGATCCCGCAGATCGCCGCCGTCCTCGGCTCCTGCACCGCCGGCGGCGCCTACGTGCCGGCGATGAGCGACGAGACCGTCATCGTCCGCGGGCAGGGGACGATCTTCCTCGGCGGCCCGCCGCTCGTGAAGGCCGCCACCGGCGAGGTCGTCACCGCCGAGGAGCTCGGCGGCGGCGACCTGCACGCCCGCACCTCCGGGGTCGTCGACCACCTCGCCGACGACGACGAGCACGCGCTGCGGATCGTCCGCTCGATCGTCGCGACGCTCCCGCCGCGCCCGCCCGCGCCGTGGGAGCGGCGGCCGGTGCGCGAGCCGCGCGTCGACCCGGACACGCTGCTGGGCGCGGTCCCGCCCGACCACCGCACCCCGTACGACCCGCGCGAGATCATCGCCCGGATCGCCGACGGCAGCGAGCTGCACGAGTTCAAGGCCGCCTACGGGACGACGCTCGTCTGCGGCTTCGCCCACGTCCACGGCCACCCGGTCGGGATCCTCGCCAACCACGGGATCCTGTTCAGCGAGTCGGCCCTGAAGGCCGCGCACTTCGTCGAGCTGTGCGACCAGCGCGGCGTCCCGCTGCTGTTCCTCCAGAACATCACCGGCTTCATGGTCGGCCGCGAGTACGAGGCCGGCGGGATCGCCAAGGACGGCGCGAAGATGGTCGCCGCGGTCGCCACCGCGCGCGTCCCGAAGCTGACCGTCATCGTCGGCGGCTCCTTCGGCGCCGGCAACTACGGGATGTGCGGCCGCGCCTACGACCCGCGCTTCCTGTGGACGTGGCCGAACGCCCGGATCTCGGTCATGGGCGGCGAGCAGGCGGCGACGGTCATGGAGACCGTCGGGCAGCCGGAGACGGGGGCGGCGCTGCGCGAGCAGTACGAGCGCCAGGGCCACCCGTGCTACGCGACCGCCCGCCTGTGGGACGACGGGATCATCGACCCGCGCGACACGCGGCGGGTCGTCGGCCTCGCGCTGTCGGCCTGCGCGAACGCGCCGCTGGGCCCGCGTGCGGCGCCGGTCTTCCGGATGTGAGTGTCAGGCTCCCGTCCAACATTTGCATCATCCGTCACAAACGAATAGCGTCGCCGGCATCGGCCCCGGACCACGGACCAGGAGGGCGAGATGCCGGTCAAGCGTGGGCAGCGCACGCAGGACAGGCGGTGGCGGAGGCTCATCCTCCGCTACCAGGCGGGGGATCGCGCGGCTGGGGACGAGCTTGTGCGCGACCTCATGCCGTACGTCCGCTCGCTCGCCCGCCGCTACGGCAAGGGCGGCGACCGCGACGACCTCGTCCAGTCGGGCCTGCTCGGCCTGACGAAGGCGATGGCCGCCTACCGCGCCGGCGGCGGCTCGTCGGTCGGCGGCTACCTGCTGCCGTGCGTGGCCGGCGAGATGCGCCGCCACCTGCGCGACACCGGCTGGGCCGTCCACGTGCCGCGCCCGCTGCAGGAGTCGGCGATGCGCGTCACGAGCGGGGTGAACGCGCTCACCGCGCGCCTGGGCCGGGCGCCGACCGTCCCCGAGCTCGCCGCCGAGGTCGGGCTCAGCGAGGAGGCCGTGATCGAGGGGCTCGACGCCGGCCAGGCCTACCGGGCCGGCTCGCTCGACGCGCCCGCGCCCGGCGACGGGGGGACCGACGGGGCGCTCGCCGACCGCCTCGGCCGCGACGACGCCGGGCTGGAGTGGGCCGAGGGGCGCGCGCTCCTGCGCCAGGCGCGCCGCCGCCTGGACCGCCGCGAGCGCCTCGTCCTCAGCCTGCGCTTCGACGAGGACATGACCCAGGCCGAGATCGCGCAGCTCGTCGGCTGCTCGCAGATGCAGATCTCGCGCGTCCTGCGCGGCGCCCTGGAGAAGGTCCGCGACGAGGCCGCGATCGCCGCCTGACCGCCGCCGCTACGGTGGCGGTCATGGCGACCACCCGCGCCTGGCCCGATCCCGCCGTCGCCGCCGACCTGCGGGCGCTGCGCGAGCGCGCGCCGCTCACGCACTGCCTGACGAACGTCGTGGTGACGAACGTCACCGCGAACGTGCTGCTCGCCGCGGGCGCGGCGCCGGCGATGGTGCCCGCCGTCGAGGAGGCGGGCCCGTTCGCCCAGGCCGCCGACGCGCTGCTCGTCAACGTCGGCACGGTCACCGCCGCCGACGCCGCCGCGATGCGCGCCGCCGTCGCCGCCGCGGGCGAGGCGGGCACGCCCTGGGTGCTCGACCCGGTCGCCGTCGGCGCGCTGCCGCTGCGCACCGGCCTCGCGCGCGAGCTCGCCGCCCGGCGCCCGGCGGTCGTCCGCGGCAACGGCTCGGAGATCCTCGCGCTCGCCGGGGCGGCCGGCGGCGGGCGGGGCGTCGACTCGACCGTCGGCAGCGAGGCCGCGCTCGACGCGGCCCGCGGCCTGGCGGCCGAGACCGGGGCGGTCGTCGCCGTCAGCGGCGCGGTCGACCGGATCACCGACGGCGAGCGCGTCGTCGAGGTCCCCGGCGGCCACGTCCTGCTCACGCGCGTGACCGGCGCCGGCTGCGCGCTGGGCGCGCTCATGGCCGCGTTCCTGGCCGTCAGCGCGACCCCGCTCGACGCCGCGGTCGCCGCCTCGGCGGTCATGAAGGCCGCCGGCGAGCGGGCGGCGGCGGGCGCCCGCGGCCCCGGCAGCTTCGCCGTCGCGCTGCTCGACGAGCTCGCGCTCCTGGGCCGACCCTAGGCGCCGACGCTGGCCAGCGCGTCGGCCACCACCGCGGCCCGCACCGCCTCGGCCGGCACGGCGAAGAAGCGCGGCAGCCCGCCCTCGCCGCGGGCCACCCCGACGCCGAGGCGCGCGAGCTGCAGCGCGCCGAGCGCCTTGCCCCACAGGAGGTTGGCCGCCAGCTCCGGGTCCTCGACGGCGAAGTCGCCCTGCCGCACCCCGGCGCGGATCGTCTCGACGAGGACGCCGACGCACTCCGACATCGCCAGGCCGAGGCGCAGGAGGACGCCCTCGGAGACGACGTCGACGAGCTCGCCCGCGGGCCGGCGCATGAGCGACAGGCAGCAGTCGAGGAAGGCGGGGTGCGCGATGCCGTAGTCGGCGAAGCGCTCGGCGCACGCGACGAGCCGCTCGCGCGGCGGCGCGCCGGCGTCGGTCTCGGCCAGCGACGCGGCGAGCTCGTCGAGGTAGCGCGTCGCCGTGAGGACGAACAGCTCCTCCTTGGAGGCGAAGTGCCGGTAGATGAGCGCCTTGTTGATGCCGGCGAGCCGGGCGATCTCCTCGACCGGGGCGTCCTGGGCGCCGCGCTCGTCGAACAGCGCACGCGCCGCGTCGACGATCTCCCGCTCCTGCCGGCGCCGTGCCGCCATCGTCATGGACGAGGAGTGTAACCGTCGTTTACACTCCGGCCATGGCGGCCACCGACGACGCGACGCAGACCGGCTTCTCCCTCGAGCTCACCGACGACCAGCGCGAGCTCCGGGACTGGGTCCACGGCTTCGCCGAGAGCGTCGTGCGGCCCGCCGCCGCCGAGTGGGACGAGCGCGAGGAGACCCCCTGGCCGATCATCCAGGAGGCGGCGAGGATCGGCCTCTACAGCTACGAGGGGCTCGCCTCGTTCTTCGCCGACGAGACCGGCCTGACCCTGCCGATCGTCAACGAGGAGCTGTTCTGGGGCGACGCCGGCATCGGCCTGGCCATCCTCGGCACCGCGCTCCCGGTCGCCGCGATCTTCGGCCAGGGCACGCCCGAGCAGATCGCCGAGTGGATCCCGCGCTGCTTCGGCACCGCCGACGAGCCGAAGGTCGCCGCGTTCTGCGCGTCGGAGCCCGACGCCGGCTCCGACGTCTCGGCCATCCGCACGACCGCGCGATTCGACGAGCGGACGAGCGAGTGGGTCCTCAACGGCCAGAAGGCGTGGGCGACGAACGGCGGGATCGCCGACGTCCACGTCGTCATCGCCTCCGTCGACCGCGAGCTCGGCGCCCGCGGCCACGCCGCGTTCGTCATCTCCAAGGAGGAGACGAAGGGCATCGAGCAGGGCGCGAAGGTCCGCAAGCACGGACTGCGCGCCTCGCACACCGCCGACGTCCACCTCGACGACTGCCGCATCCCCGCCGACCAGGTCCTCGGCGGCAAGGAGCGCCTCGACGAGCGCCTGGCCCGCGTGCGCGAGGGCAGGCGCTCCCGCAGCCAGGCCGCCCTGCAGACGTTCGAGGCGACCCGGCCGACCGTCGGCGCCCAGGCGCTCGGGATCGCCCGCGCCGCCTACGAGTTCGCGCTCGAGTACGCGAAGGAGCGCGTCCAGTTCGGGCGCCCGATCATCGACAACCAGGCGATCGCGTTCACGCTCGCCGACATGAAGACCGAGATCGACGCGGCGCGGATGCTCGTCTGGCGCGCGTCGTGGATGGGGCGCACCGGCAGGCCGTTCGAGAACGCCGAGGGCTCGATGTCGAAGCTGAAGGCCGGCGAGGTCGCGGTGTGGGCGACCGAGCGCGCGATCCAGATCCTCGGCGGCAACGGCTACACGCGCGAGTTCCCGGTGGAGCGCTTCCACCGCGACGCCAAGATCTACACGATCTTCGAGGGCACGTCGGAGATCCAGCGGCTCGTCATCGCCCGAGCGATCTCCGGGATGCACATCCGCTGACGGCGGTTGGCGCATCTCCGCTCGCCACCGGGCGGGGCGGGCGTCCCGGTACGTCATCCTGAGCCCTGGACGCATGGATTGGACACCGATGGGAAGCCCGGAGGGGATCCCTCTGGCCACGCCGAAGCCCAAGACCGTCGCAGTCGACCTGCCCCTGGTGCCCGAGTCCGCCCGCCGCGCCCGTCGCGCGCTGGCCGCCGGCGGGCTGGACCCCGACCTCGACCACACGGTGTCCCTGCTCGTCGCCGAGCTCGTGACGAACAGCGTCCGCCACGCCGCCCGCGGCGGCGTGCGCGTCGAGGCGACGCTGGCCGAGGGCTACGCCCGCGTCGACGTCATCGACCACGGCCCCGCCTTCGACCCCGAGATCCGCCACACGGTCAACGGCTTCGGCCTGCGCCTCGTCGACAAGCTCGCGACCCGCTGGGGCGTCGTGCGCGAGGCGGACGGCAACCGCGTCTGGTTCGAGGTCGACCGCCGCCGGCGCCCGTCCGGCGGCGAGCGCGCCCGCTGAGCGCTCCGACGCCCGCGGCCCGGCGGCGTGGGACACTGTGGGCCGACCCTGGAACCAGGAGCTTGAGAAACCGTGTCCGAAAACAGCTTTGGCGCCCGCGACACCCTGCGCGTCGGTGATCGCGAGCTCGAGTACTACCGCCTCGACGCGCTCCAGTCGCGCTACGACGTCGCGCGCCTGCCGTTCTCGCTGAAGATCCTCCTCGAGAACCTCCTGCGCACCGAGGGCAACGGGTCGGTGACGAAGGCGGACGTCGAGAAGATCGCCCGCTGGGACGCGAAGGCCGAGCCGACCGAGGAGATCGCCTTCTCGCCCGCGCGCGTCCTCCTGCAGGACTTCACCGGCGTGCCCTGCGTCGTCGACCTCGCCGCGATGCGCGACGCGATGGCGGAGCTGGGCGGCGACCCGTCCAGGATCAACCCGCTCGTCCCGGTCGAGCTCGTCATCGACCACTCCGTCCAGGTCGACTCCTTCGGCCTGGCCGACTCGTTCCGCATCAACGCCGAGCGCGAGTTCGAGCGCAACCGCGAGCGCTACGCGTTCTTGCGCTGGGGCCAGCAGGCGTTCGAGAACTTCGCCGCGGTCCCGCCGGACACGGGCATCGTCCACCAGGTCAACATCGAGTACCTGGCCCGGGTCGTCTTCGAGCAGGACGGCGTCGCGTTCCCCGACACGCTCGTCGGCACCGACTCGCACACGACGATGGTCAACGGCCTCGGCGTCCTCGGCTGGGGCGTCGGCGGCATCGAGGCCGAGGCGGCGATGCTCGGCCAGCCGGTGTCGATGCTGCTGCCGCAGGTCGTCGGCTTCCGGCTCTCGGGCGAGCTGGCCGAGGGCGCGACCGCGACCGACCTCGTCCTCACCGTCACGCAGATGCTGCGCGAGCGCGGCGTCGTCGGCCGCTTCGTCGAGTTCTTCGGCCCCGGCGTCCGCACACTGCCGATCGCCGACCGCGCGACGCTCGGCAACATGTCGCCGGAGTTCGGCTCGACCTGCGCGATCTTCCCGATCGACGCCGAGACGATCCGCTACCTCGAGTTCACCGGCCGCCCGCGCGAGCAGCTCGAGCTCGTCGAGGCGTACGCGACCGCGCAGGGCCTGTGGCTCGGCGAGGACAGCGAGGACCCGGTCTACAGCGACACGCTCGAGCTCGACCTCGGCGACGTCGAGCCGTCGATCGCCGGCCCGCGCCGCCCGCAGGACCGCGTGCCGCTCGCCGAGGCCAAGCAGCGCTTCGACCAGGCCGTGCAGGAGTTCCTGCCCGTCGACGAGGCCGAGGCCGAGAGCTTCCCGGCCTCCGACGCGCCGGCCACGAACGGCACCCGCACGACGCAGGCCGTGCCGGTCACGCTGGCCGACGGCACCCGGACCGAGCTCAACCACGGGCACGTCGTCATCGCCGCGATCACCTCGTGCACGAACACGAGCAACCCGTCGGTGATGATCGGCGCCGGCCTGCTGGCCAAGAAGGCGGTCGAGAAGGGCCTGCAGCGCAAGCCGTGGGTGAAGACCTCGCTCGCCCCGGGCTCGAAGGTCGTCACCGAGTACTACGAGCGCAGCGGCCTCGACGAGTACCTCGACGCGCTCGGGTTCAACCTCGTCGGCTACGGATGCACGACCTGCATCGGCAACTCCGGCCCGCTGCCGGAGGAGATCTCCGCCGCCGTCCAGGAGAACGACCTCGCCGTCGTCTCGGTCCTGTCGGGCAACCGCAACTTCGAGGGGCGGATCAACCCCGACGTGAAGATGAACTACCTCGCGTCGCCGCCGCTCGTCGTCGCCTACGCGATCGCGGGGACGATGGACATCGACCTCTACCACGACCCGCTCGGGCAGGACCGCGACGGCAACGACGTCTACCTGCGCGACATCTGGCCGTCCGAGCAGGAGATCGCCCAGACGATCGAGGAGGCCGTGCAGGCGGACATGTTCCGCAAGAGCTACGGCGAGGTGTTCGAGGGCGACGAGCGCTGGCGCTCGCTCGACGTGCCGACCGGCGACCGCTTCGCGTGGGACCCGGACTCGACGTACGTCCGCCAGCCCCCGTTCTTCGAGGGCCTGCCGGCCGAGCCGGCGCCGCTGGAGGACATCCGCGGCGCCCGCGTCCTGGCCAAGCTCGGCGACTCGGTCACGACCGACCACATCTCGCCCGCCGGCTCGATCAAGAAGGACAGCCCGGCCGGCATCTACCTCCAGGAGCGCGGCGTCACCCCGCGGGACTTCAACTCCTACGGGTCGCGCCGCGGCAACCACGAGGTGATGATGCGCGGCACGTTCGCGAACATCCGCCTGCGCAACCAGATCGCGCCGGGCACCGAGGGGGGCGTCACCCGCCACCTGCCCGACGGCGAGCAGATGTCGATCTACGACGCCGCGATGCGCTACGCCGAGGAGGGCGTGCCGCTCATCGTGCTCGGCGGCAAGGAGTACGGCTCGGGCTCGTCGCGCGACTGGGCGGCGAAGGGCACGAACCTGCTCGGCGTGCGCGCGGTCATCGCCGAGTCGTTCGAGCGCATCCACCGCTCGAACCTCATCGGGATGGGCGTCCTGCCGCTCCAGTTCCGCGAGGGCGAGAGCGCCGACTCGCTCGGGCTCACCGGCGAGGAGGTGTTCGAGATCACCGGCGTGGCCGAGAAGCTCAACGCCGGCGAGGCGCCCCCGCGCGAGGTCACCGTGAAGGCCGGCGACAAGACGTTCACGGCCCGGGTGCGCATCGACACGCCCAAGGAGGCGGAGTACATCCGCCACGGCGGCATCCTCCAGTACGTCCTGCGCCAGCTCCTGGGGTGACGCCGGCCCAGGGGCCGGGTCGCCCGGCGGGTCTCGCCCAGGGGCGAGACCCGCGCCGCTCGCCTCGTGGGGTCCCGCGACCCCACGGGGCGGCTACGCGCCGCGGTGCGTAGCTTCCCGCAGCGGGTCTACGGCGCCGCACCGATCCGCGCGGGCCCTCGCAGCGGGAGGCTTCATGCCATGAGAACGCTGCTTTCGAAGATCACCTCGGCCCGCCCGGTCGCGATGGGGCTGGCCGTCGGCCTCGTCATCGCGGGCATCGGCGCCGTCATCGGCGGCAACTACGCCGACCAGGTCGTCCACGACCAGCTCGCCCCGCAGAACATCACGTTCCCCGCCAGCACGGAGGAGGGTCTTCCTGAGAACCTCAGCCAGTACGCCGGCCAGAAGGTCGACACCGGCGAGAAGGCCAAGGCCTTCGCCGAGGACTACATCGGCCTCCACCTGAGCGAGGTGGCCGACGGCAAGACCTACTCCGAGGTCAGCGCCGAGTACATGGCCAACCCCGACAACCAGGAGCTGGCCCAGCAGCGCCAGACCCTGTTCATGGGCGAGACCCTGAAGGGCCTGCTGCTGAACGCCTGGGGCTGGAGCGTCGTCGGCACGGTCGCCACCGTCGCTGGCTGGGTCCTGATCGTCCTGGGCGCCATCCTGTTCGCCCTGCCGCTCGCCGCGGTCCTGACCGGCCGCCGCGAGGAGGCCGAGAAGCCGGTCGCCGTCAAGCCGGCCGCCGCCTCGGGCGACTGACCTCAGCCCTCGAGCGCGCGCTCGGCGAGCGCGCGGAAGAAGTCCCGCCGGGTGATGATCCCCTTCACCCGGCGGTCCTCGTTCAGGACCGGGATCACCGAGACCCGGTGATGGAGGTAGATCTCGGCCAGCTCGGCGTCGGAGAAGTCCGCTCCGACGTCGACGTGCTCGGTGAACGTGTGCCGGGCCACCGGCTCGTCGAGGCACCCGCGGCGGCGCAGGAGCTCGTCGTCGAGCGACCGGCGGATGAAGTGCGCGCCGTGCAGCTCGCGCAGGTAGCCGGGGAAGATCGCGGTGACGAACTCGCGCTCGCCGAAGATCCCGGCGAAGCGCCCGTCGTCGTCGGCGACCGGCAGCGCGGTCACCCCGGCGTCCAGCAGCGCCCGCACCGCGGTGCGGACGGTGTCGTCCCCCGACAGAACGGGGACCTCGCGCAGCAGCGGCGCGCCGACGGACTGGCCGCTCACAGGTAGCGCACCCCCAGGTAGGCGGTCGACAGCAGCAGGGAGACGAGCACGACCGGGACGCCCGCCTTCAGGAACGGCACGAACCCGATCGGCCGCCCGGCGCGCTCGGCCAGCCCGGCCGCCGCCACGTTGGCCGCGGCCGAGATCAGGAGCAGGTTGCCGCCGAAGCACGCGCCCATCGCCAGCGCCCACCAATACGCGGTGTCGCCCGCGTTGTCCAGCGTGAGCTGCTCGACGACGGGGATCATCGCCGCCGTGAACGGGATGTTGTCGACGACGCCGGAGGCGATGCCCGCCGTCCACAGGATCCCGATCAGCTCGGCGGTGCGGTCGCCGCCGGTGACGTCGGCCACCGCGTCGGCGACGTCGGCCATGAAGCCGGTGTGCTCGAGCGCGCCGACCATGACGAACAGCGACAGGAAGAAGAAGAGCGTCGGCCACTCGATCCCGGCCAGCGCCCCGCTCAGCGGCTGGCGGCTGACGACGAGCATGAGCGTCGCGCCGACGAGCGCGACCGTCGCCGGCTCGAGGTGCAGCGGCTTGTGGAGGAAGAAGGCGACGATCGTCAGCAGGAGCACCGGGATCGTGCGGCGCGCCTCGTCGGGGTCCTCGATCGAGCGACGGGCGTCGAGCTCGAGGACCCGCTCGTGGGCCTCGGGCGCGACCTGCAGGCGCCGGCGGTAGCCGAGGTAGAGCAGGCCGGTGACGAGCAGGAGCACGACGAGCGCGATCGGCGCGAGGTTGCCGATGAACTGCCCGAACGTCAGGTCGGTGGCGCCGGCGATGAGGATGTTCGGCGGGTCGCCGATGAGCGTCGCCGTGCCGCCGATGTTCGACGCCATGACCTCGATGACGATGAGCGGGATCGGGTCGACGTCGAGCGCGTCGGCGAGCAGGAACGTGATCGGCACCATCAGCAGGACCGTCGTGAGGTTGTCCAGGAACGCCGACAGCACCCCGGTCGCGAGCGCGAGCGCGATCACGACGAGCAGCGGCCGCCCGCCCGAGAGCTGCGCGGCCCGGATGGCCAGGTACGTGTAGACGCCGGTCGTCTCGGTCAGCCGGACGATGAGCATCATCCCGGCCAGGAGGCCGAGCGTGTTCCAGTCGATCGCCTCGATGGCGACCTCCTGGTCGATCGTCTGGGTGACGAGCAGCAGGGCGGCCCCGACCATCGCCACCTTCGTGCGGTCCACGCGCTCGGTGGCGATGACGGCGAGGGCGCCGGCGAAGATCGCGATCGCGAGAGTCATGATGAGAGCGGGCGCGACCATACCGGGTGAGCCGGGAACTAGTCTTCGACCGCATGTCGACTCCTGCGCTCCTCCGTGACCTGCTGACGACGGCCGGGCCGTCGGGCTACGAGCGCCCGGCCGCCGAGGTCTGGCGCGAGGCGGCGCGCGGGTTCGCCGCCGACGTGCGCGGGGACGTCATCGGCTCCAGCGTCGCCCTCGTCCGCGGCACCGGGCCCGGGCCGCTCGTCGCGATCGTCGGCCACATCGACGAGATCGGCCTCGTCGTCACCCACATCGACGACGAGGGGATGCTCTGGTTCACGAACGTCGGCGGCTGGGACCCGATCATCCTCGTCGGCCAGCGCGTCGAGGTCCACACGCGCGACGGCGTCGTCCCCGGCGTCGTCGGCAAGAAGCCGATCCACCTGCTGAAGGCCGACGACCGCAAGAAGGCGCCGGAGCTGACCGACCTGCACATCGACATCGGGGCCAAGGACGGCGACGAGGCGCGCGGGCGCGTGCGCATCGGCGACGTCGCCGTCATCGCCGGCGAGCCGGTCGACCTGCCCAACGGGCGGCTCGTCTCGCGCTCGCTCGACAACCGCCTCGGCTGCTACATCGCGCTCGAGGCGGCCCGGCGCGTGGCCGAGGCCGGCGGCGCCGAGGCCGACGTCGCCGCCGTCGCGGTCGCCCAGGAGGAGACGACGTTCGGCGGGGCCACGACGACCGCCTACTCGCTGGAGCCGCAGGTCGCGATCGCCGTCGACGTGACCCACGCGACCGACGCGCCCGGGATCTCGGTGCGCGAGCTGGGCCGGCACCCGCTCGGCAGCGGCGCGGTCATCGCCCGCGGGCCGATCGTCCACCCGCGCGTCTTCGAGCTCCTGCACGAGACCGCGGTCGACGAGGGCATCCCGTTCACGGTCGAGTCGCACTACGGCCGCGGTACCCACACCGACGCGGACGCGATCCACGTCTCGCGCGGCGGCGTCGCCACCGGCCTCGTCTCGATCCCCCTGCGCTACATGCACTCGCCGGTCGAGATGTGCGAGCTCGAGGACGTCGAGGCCGCGATCCGGCTGCTGGCCGCGTTCGCGCAGCGCCTCACCGCCGACACCGACTTCCGACGCTAGGAGGGCCCGCCGTGGCCGACCGCCTGCTGCTCCTGTTCGACATCGACGGGACGCTGCTGCACCGGGCCACGGCCGAGCACGCCGCCGCGCTGCACGAGGCGATGCACGCCGTCTACGGCCTCGACACGTCGTCGACGACGGTGCCGGCGGCCGGGCGCACCGACCTGGAGATCGCGCGCGAGACGCTGCTGGCGCTCGGCGTCTCGGCGGCGCGCATCGAGGAGGGCTTCGACGACCTGCGCGCCGCCGCGATCGAGGCCTACGCGCGCCTCGTGCCCGACGACCTCAGCGCGACCGTCCTGCCCGGCGTCCGCGAGCTGCTCGAGGCGCTGGCCGCGCGCGACGACGTGCTCCTGTCGCTCGTGACCGGCAACCTCGAGGCCATCGCGCGGCTGAAGCTGCAGGCGGCCGGGCTGGGGCGCTTCTTCCCGTCCGGCCAGGGCGGCTTCGGCTCCGACAGCGTCGACCGCACCGACCTGCCGCCGATCGCCCGCCGCCGGGCCGGCACCCGTGAGCGCGCCCACCCGCGGGAGCGGACGCTCGTCATCGGCGACACCCCGCTCGACATCGCCTGCGCCCGCGCCGACGGGCTCCAGGTGCTCGCGGTCGCCACCGGGCCGCACCCGGCGGCCGACATCGCCGGCGCCGACGCGGTCGTGGCCGACGCGGATGGGCTTCGCGTCGAATTGGAGCGCCGGCTCGGCTGAAGCCGGGTACGGTCGGGGGATGCGAGTGGGAATCCTCACCGGCGGGGGCGACTGCCCCGGCCTGAACGGCGTCATCCGCGCGGTCGTGCGCCGCGCCCACGGCTACGGCGACGGCGTCGTCGGCTTCCGCGACGGCTGGCGGGGGCCGCTGGAGGGCGACGTCATGCCGCTTCCGCTCGACGCGGTCCGCGGCATCCTGCCCCGCGGCGGCACGATCCTCGGCTCGTCGCGCACGAACCCGCTCAAGCGCGAGGACGGCATCGAGCGCGTGCGCCGGTCGCTGGCCGATCACTCGCTCGACGGCCTCATCGCGATCGGCGGCGAGGACACGCTCGGCGCCGCGGCCAAGCTCCACGAGGCGGGCGTGAACGTCATCGGCGTCCCGAAGACGATCGACAACGACCTCGGCGGCACCGACCGCACGTTCGGCTTCGACACCGCCGTCCAGGTCGCGACCGAGGCGATCGACCGCCTGCACACGACGGCCGAGTCGCACAAGCGCATCCTCATCCTCGAGGTCATGGGCCGCCACGCGGGCTGGATCGCCCTCCATGCCGGGATGGCCGGCGGCGCCGACGTCATCCTCGTGCCGGAGAAGCCGTTCGACCTCGACGAGGTGTGCGAGCGGCTCGAGCGGCGCTTCTCGCGCGGCAGCCACTTCGCGATCGTCGTCGTCTCCGAGGGCGCGCTGCCGGCCGGCGGCGACCTCGAGACGTTCGGGGCCAAGACCGACGAGTTCGGCCACGTGCGGCTGGGCGGCATCGGCCAGCGGCTGGAGCGCGAGATCGAGGAGCGCACCGGCTACGAGACGCGCACGACGGTCCTCGGCCACATCCAGCGCGGCGGGACGCCGACGGCGTACGACCGCGTCCTGGCCACCCGCTTCGGCGTGCACGCGATGGAGGCGGCGCACGAGGGCAAGTGGGGGATGATGACCGCGCTGCGAGGGAACGCGATCGAGCTCGTGCCGCTGAGCGAGGCGGTCGCGTCGCTGCGCACGCTCGGCGAGGACGACCTCCGCGAGGCGGAGTGGCTGCTCGGCTGACGCGTTCGCGCTCCGCCTCCGATAGCTAATGCTGTTAGTCTTCTGGCTATGACCAGTAGCCAGAAGCTCACGCGCGTCACCCAGATCGGCGCCGTCAACGCGTACCTCGTCGCCGAGGACGACGGCCTGACGCTCGTCGACACGGGGATGCGCGGGATGGACCGCCGGGTCCTCGCGGCGGCCGAGCGCCTCGGCGCCCCGATCGTGCGGGTCGTGCTCACCCACGCGCACGGCGACCACGTCGGCGGGCTCGACGCGCTCGTCCGCCGCCTGCCCGAGGTGGAGGTGGCGGTCTCCGAGCGCGAGGCGCCGCTGCTGGCCGGGGACCGGACGCTGCGCGCCGGCGAGCCGCAGGCCCGCCTGCGCGGCTCCTACCCGGGGACCCGGGCGCGCGCGGGCCGGCTCCTGGTCCCCGGCGACCGGGTCGGCTCGCTCGAGGTCGTCGCCGCCCCCGGCCACACCCCCGGCCAGATCGCGCTCCTCGACGCGCGCGACCGCACGCTGCTGTGCGGCGACGCGTTCTCGACGCTCGGCGGGGTGGCGACGACGGCGCGGCCCAACCCGCGCTTCCCGCTGCCCGGGCTGGCGACCTGGCACCGGCCGACCGCGCTGGAGACCGCCCGCGCGCTGCGGGCGCTGCGCCCGGCGCGGCTGGCGCCCGGGCACGGGCGGGTCGTCGACGACCCGCTCGCCGCGATGGACGCCGCGATCGCCCGGGGGGCGCGCTGATGGCCCGCCGCGGCCTGGACGCCGGCCAGGTCGTCGACGCCGCCTGCGCGCTGGCCGACGCCGAGGGCCTGGAGGCGGTGACGCTCGCGCGCGTCGCCGCCGCGCTCGGGGTGCGCACGCCGTCGCTCTACAACCACGTCGCGGGGCTCGACGGCCTGCGCCGCGGGGTCGCGCTGCGCGGCGTGCGCGAGCTGGCCGCCGCCCTGCGCGAGGCCGCCGTCGGGCGGGCCGGGGCGGACGCGGTGCGGGCCATCGCCCACGCCCACCGCGACTACGCGCGCGCCCATCCGGGCCGCTACGCGGCGAGCGTGGCCGCCGCGCCCGCCGGCGACGAGGAGTGGGCGGCCGCGGCGGCCGAGGCGGTCGACGTCATCGTCGCGGCGCTGCGCGGCCTCGACCTCGGCGACGACGAGGCCGTCCACGTCGTGCGGGCGCTGCGCGCGGCCGTGCACGGGTTCGCCGCGCTCGAGGCGGCCGGCGGGTTCGGGCTGCCCGTCGACGTGGACGCCTCGTTCGAGCGGCTCGTCGACCTGCTGCTGTCCGGGCTGCCGGTCGCCGGCGCCCGCTGACCGCCGCCGCCCGCCGCCGCCCGCCGCCGCGCGCGGCGGGCGTCCGGCTAGGCGAGCGTCCAGAGCGCGTCGCCGGCGAGCGGGATCCGGCGCGCGACCCCGGCGAGCTGCTGCGCGGCCTCCTCGACCGGCAGCTCGCAGACGGCGGCGACCTCGGCGGTGGCCAGCGGCTCGCCGGCCCACGCGAGCAGCGCCGCGACCGACTCGGGCCTCGGGCGGCGCTCGACGCCGGGCAGGAGGTTGGCGAGGACGACGTCGTAGACGGCGAACGGCTGGAACCCCGGGATCGTCGCGGCGACCTCGGCCTCGCCGATGCGGGAGATCTCGTAGGACGGGCAGGTGTAGCGGCGCCCGCCCTCCCAGCCGGCGAGCTTGTGGTCGAGCACGCGCGCGGCCGGCGTCGGGGTGCGGGCGGCCTTCGCGTCGGCCTCGAGCGCCTCGCGGACGGCCGGCTCGGTCATCCACCCGAACAGCGCCTCCGGGTCCAGGCCGGCGTCGCGGGCGGCGTCGGCGATCGTCTCGTCCTCGTCGAGCAGCTGGGCGCGGCCGAGGTGGCGCAGGCGCAGCGCGCGGAGGATCGCCGCCTCGCGCTCGGGCGCGTGCAGCCGCGTGGCGACGACCGCGGCGCAGGCCGGGAGCGTCGCCGCCATCCGCGGGCGCTCCCGGGCGTCGATCGGCATCCCGTGCTCGGCCGCCAGCTGCGCGAGCGCCGCCGACTGCCTGTCCGGCGTGAAGCCCTTGTCCAGGTACTCCTGGGGGCTGCGCGCGAGCACGACCATCCGCAGGTGCCAGGCGATGTCGTGGTCGGCGTACAGCCAGCGGATCCGCCAGCGGTGCGGCTCCGCCGAGAAGGCGAACGGGCAGGCGGGGTCCGTGTACTCGGTGATCTCGATCGACATGAGGCGCCGAACGCTACCCCGGACGCCTCGCCGCCACGCCCGCCTGGCATCCTGGGCCGATCATGAGCTCACCCGCCCGACGCCCCTCGTACACCCCGCGCCGCAAGCGCGAGCAGCGCGCCTACCTGGCCACGATGGTCGGCGGCGGCGCCGCGATCGTCACGGCGGTGACCGCCGTCCTCGCGCTGCTGACGTCCCTCACCTGGACGATCCCGATCCTCGCCGCGATCGTCACGGTCGTCTGCGTCCTCGTCTTCCGCAGCGCCGTGCGGGGCCGCTAGGCGGCCGCCGCCCGCCCCGCGGCCGCCAGCAGCTCGCGCGTCAGGCTCGAGAAGCTCTCGCGTCCGGCGCCCGCGTCGACGCCGCGGCGGGCCATCCGCCGCGCGGCGTCGATGACGCCGGTGTCGAGGCCGCGGGCCGCGGACGCCTCGGCGACGTGCTCGATGCCGGCCAGCGCCGACGCGAGCGTGCTCGTGTCGCCGTCGTGGCGGCCGGCCTCGAGGTGGCCGGCGAACTCGTCGGCGATCGGGCCCAGGAGCGCGGCGACGCCCTGCGCGCAGGGCGCCAGGTCGCGGGCGGCGACGCCCTCGGCGTCGGCCAGCGCGAACGCGTGGACGAGCCCGCTCATCGACGTCCAGAACAGGTCGAGGAGCGCGACCTCGAAGGCGGCGGCGCGGCCCGGGTCGGCGCCGACGTGGTCGGCGGTGCCGCCGAGCGCGGCGAGCGTCGGCGCGTGCTCGGCGAAGGCCTCGCGCGGCCCGCTGTAGAGGATGGCCGCGTCGGGCCCGCCGATCGTCTCGACCGGGGTCATGAGCGCTCCGCCGAGGTAGGCGATGCCGCGCTCGGCCGCCCACGCGGCGGTCGCCCGCGCGCGCTGCGGCGTGTCGGCGGTGAGGTTGACGACCGTCCGGCCGGCGAGCGCGCCGGCCGCCGGCTCGAGGACGCTGCGGGCGGCCGCGTCGTCGATGACGCACACGACGGTCAGCGGGCCGGCGGCGGCCGCCTCGGCCGGGGTGGCCGCCGCGCGGGCGCCGCGGGCGACGAGCGGCGCGGCCTTCGAGGCGGTCCGGTTCCAGACGGTGGTGGGGTGGCCCGCGGCCAGGAAGGCGCGGGCGAGCGCCGCGCCCATCGGGCCGAGGCCGAGGACGGTGACGGGGCGGGGACCGGGCATGGCCGCGACCGTATCCTTGACGTCGACGTCAAGGTCAAGGGGAGGGCGACGTGCGGATCGGGGAGCTGTCGGCGCGGGTCGGCGCCAGCGAGCGGGCGCTGCGCTACTACGAGCAGCAGGGCCTGCTGCGACCGGCGCGCACCGACGCGGGCCACCGCGACTACAGCGAGGAGGACGAGCGGACCGTCCGGCGCATCCAGACGCTGCTGGCCGCCGGGCTGGGGACGTCGGTCATCGCCGAGCTGCTGCCGTGCACGCCCGACGAGGGCGGGATCGTCGCCCCCGCGTGCGCGGAGCTCGTCGACGACCTGCGCGCCGAGCGGGACCGCATCGACGCGGCGATCGCCGAGCTGGCGCGGGCCCGCGACCTGCTCGACGCGATCATCGCCGCCGCGCCGCCGGCCGGCGCGCCCGCCTGCGCGTAGGCGCGGCGCGCGCCCGCGGCGGCCCCGCGGGGATCAGTCGCGGGTGAGCTTCTTGTACGTGATCCGGTGCGGCCGGTCGGCCTCGGCGCCCAGCCGGGCGCGGCGGTTCTCCTCGTAGGCCTCGAAGTTGCCCTCGAACCAGACGACCTGCGAGTCGCCCTCGAACGCGAGCACGTGCGTGGCGACGCGGTCGAGGAACCAGCGGTCGTGGGAGATGATCACCGCGCAGCCGGCGAAGTCGAGCAGCGCCTCCTCGAGCGCGCGCAGCGTGTCGACGTCGAGGTCGTTCGTCGGCTCGTCGAGGAGCAGCAGGTTGCCGCCCTCCTTGAGGAGCTTGGCCAGGTGGACCCGGTTGCGCTCGCCGCCGGAGAGGTTGCCGACCTTCGCCTGCTGGGAGGAGCCCTTGAAGTTGAACGACGAGCAGTAGGCCCGCGAGTTCATCCTGCGGTCGCCGACCTGGATCTGGTCCTCGCCGCCGGAGATCTCCTCCCAGACGGTCTTGTCCGGGTCCAGCGCGTCGCGCGTCTGGTCGACGTAGGCCATCTGGACGGTGTCGCCGACGATGATCCGGCCGCCGTCGGGCTGCTCCTGGCCGGTGATCATCCTGAACAGCGTCGTCTTGCCCGCGCCGTTGGGGCCGATGACGCCGACGATGCCGCCGCGCGGCAGGTCGAAGCTCAGGTCGTCGATGAGCAGCCGGTCGCCGAAGCCCTTGCGCAGGTTCTCCGCGCGCACGACGACGTCGCCCAGCCGCGGCCCGGCCGGGATGTGGATCTGGACCTGGTCGAGCTGGACGTTGCGCTCCTGGGCGAGCAGCGCCTCGTAGTTCTTCAGGCGCGCCTTCGCCTTCTTCTGGCGGCCCTTCGGGTTCTGGCGCACCCACTCCAGCTCGGCGGCGATCGTCTTCTGGCGCGCCTTCTCCTGCTTCTCCTCCTGGGCCAGGCGGGCGTGCTTCTGCTCCAGCCAGGCCGAGTAGTTGCCCTCGAACGGCAGCGCGCGGCCGCGGTCGAGCTCGAGGATCCAGCCGGCGACGTTGTCGAGGAAGTAGCGGTCGTGGGTGACGGCGACGACGGTGCCCGGGTAGTCGGCCAGGTGGCGCTCCAGCCACGCGACCGACTCGGCGTCGAGGTGGTTCGTCGGCTCGTCGAGGAGCAGGAGGTCGGGGCGCTGCAGCAGCAGCCGGCACAGCGCCACGCGGCGGCGCTCGCCGCCCGACAGCGTCGTGACGTCCGCGTCGCCCGGCGGCAGGCGCAGCGCGTCCATCGCCTGCTCGAGCTGGTTGTCGAGGTCCCAGGCGTTGCGCGCGTCGATCTCGGCCTGCAGGCGCGCGAACTCGTCGGCGGTCTCGTCGGAGTAGTTGGCCGCCAGCTCGTTGAAGCGCTCCAGCAGCGCCTTCGTCTCGGCGACGCCGTCCTCGACGTTGCCCCTGACGTCCTTGGACGGGTCGAGCTGCGGCTCCTGCTCGAGCAGCCCCACGGTGGCGCCCGGGGCGAGCTGGGCGTCGCCGCGGTACTCGGTGTCGCGGCCGGCCATGATCTTCAGCAGCGACGACTTGCCCGTGCCGTTGAGGCCGAGGACGCCGATCTTGGCGCCGGGCAGGAACGCCAGCGTGACGTCCTTGACCACCGTCTTGTCCGGAGGGAACTCCTTCGTCAGACGGTGCATCGTGAAGATGTACTGGTGGCTGCTCATGCAGCCCCGGAGGCTAGCTCGCCGCGGGCATCCGGCGGTGCTCGACGTCGCCCGCGTCGTGGGCGATGAGGACGTCGTGGGTGAGCGCCGGCGGGAACAGCCCGTGGTCGACGACGCCGACCGCCGCCGCCAGCCGGGCGGCGAGCTCCTCGGGGTCGCCGACCTCGCCGCGGTAGTCGGCGATGACGCCGTCGTCGGGGCTCGGCGGCCACCCGGCCCGGACCTCGACCGGGCCCAGCTGCGCGAGCCGCCGCAGCGTCGCCGGCAGGCCGAACGCGAGCAGCTCGAGCGGGACCGGCGGGTGGAGGCGCTCGACGAGCTTGTTCGCGCCGACGATGACGACGAACCGCCGCGCGGCGGCGGCGACCGCCTTCTCGCGCGTGTGCGCCCCGCCGCCGCCCTTCACGATCCAGCCGTCGGGCGCGACCTGGTCGGCCCCGTCGATCGCGATGTCGAGCTCGTCGAGCGCGTCGAACGGCTCGACCGGCAGCCCGAGCTCGGCGGCGCGCCGCTCGGTCTCGACCGACGTCGCCACGCAGCGCAGCCCGCGCAGCCCGCGCGCGGCGAGCGCCGGCAGCAGGTAGGCGACGGTCGATCCGGTGCCCAGACCGACCCGCATGCCGTCCTCGACCAGGAGGGCGGCGGCGTCGGCGGCGGCCTTCTTGACGGGGTCGATCGGGTGCATGGCGCGACCGTACCGCGTGCGGCCCCGGCGGTACCCTCCAAGGGGTGAGTGCGGTCTTCGACATCGAGCAGGCGATCATGCTGCTGGAGCTCGAGCCGCCCTTCGGCAAGCGCGAGGTGCAGCTCGCGCGCCGCCGGCTCGCGAAGATCTGGCACCCGGACCTGGCGCCGCCCGGCAAGCAGTTCGAGCACGAGCGCCACCTGAAGGCGATCAACCTCGCCGCCGACCAGCTCGAGCGGCTGGCCGAGACGTCGCGCGGCGGGAAGGTGTCGCGCAACGCGGTGAAGGTGAACGCGGCCGCGGCCCGCGCCGCCCGTGCCGAGGAGGGCCGTCGCGCCTACGAGCGCGAGCAGGCCGAGCGCGCCGCGGCCGAGGAGCGCGCGAAGCACGACCCGTTCGGCGACCGCACCCCCGACCACTCGGTCGTCCACCGCTACGCGCGCTGCGTCTCCTACCCCGAGTGGGGCGTCGGGACGGTCAGCGGCATCTACTTCACCGGCGACGGCGACAACGTCCAGCAGTGGGCCCGCGTGCGCTTCGCGCCCGGCGTGCGGACCGTCCCCGCCGGCTCGCTCCAGTTCGTCGACTTCTCCAAGCCCGACCCGGGGGCCGAGCGCGTCCAGCGCTTCATGACCGCCGCCCAGCACGCGATGGCCGAGGGCGACTACAAGCTCGCCGCCCAGCGCCTCATCTACGCGCGCGACGCCGAGCCGACGAACGCCGCGGTCCTGCGCCTGATGACGCTCGCGTTCTGGCAGGGCGGGGACCTCGCCGCCGCCGGGCGGGCGATGCGCGACTGGGCCCGCGTCGAGGGCGACCGCCCGACGCCGCACCGCTTCGCCGCGCGCATCTACGAGGACATGGGCGCGATCGACCTCGCCGCCGAGGCGGCCGAGCGCGCCGCCGAGCGCGCGCCGGGCGACGGCGACGCCTGGCAGCGGCTGGGCCGCCTGCGCCTGCGCCTCGGCGACCGCCGGGCCGCGATCGACGCGCTCGAGCGCGCCCGCCGCCTGGAGCCGACGGTCGAGGGCCTGCTCGACCTCGCGCTCGCCCTCCAGCTCGCCGGCGACGTCGGCGGCGAGGTGTCGGCCTGCGAGCAGGCGACGATCCTCGCGCCCGACGACCCGGCCGCGTGGAGCCGCTACGCCCACGCGCTGGCCCGCACCGACCGCGTCAGCGAGTGCCTGCGGGCCTGCGACCGCGCGCTCGAGCTCGGCCCGGACCCCGAGGTCGCCGACCTCGCCGAGCGGATGCGCAACGCGCTGCCGCGCGAGCTGCACGCGGCCTGACGGCGCCGGCGGCCATCCGCCGCGACCGGTACGGTCCCGAACGATGCGCCTGATCGTCGCCCGTTGCGAGGTGCGCTACACGGGCCGGCTCAACGCCGTCCTGCCGAACGCGCTGCGCCTCATCATGATCAAGTCCGACGGCTCGGTCATGGTCCACGCCGACACCGGCGGCTACAAGCCGCAGAACTGGATGACGCCGCCGACGGTCATCGAGGAGTCCGAGGGGCGGATGGTCGTGCGCAAGCTCAAGGGCGACGACCGCCTCGACATCGAGATCAGCGAGATCGTCTCCGACGTCACCCACGACATGGGCGAGGCGGCCGCGCTCGAGAAGGACGGCGTCGAGCGCGACCTCCAGGAGCTGCTGGCCGAGCAGCCGCACTGGTGCGGGGAGGGGCTGCGGCTCGTGCGCCGCGAGTGGCCGACCGACATCGGCCCCGTCGACCTCATGTGCCGCGACGCCGACGACGAGTGGATCGCCGTCGAGGTCAAGCGCGTCGCGACGATCGAGGCCGTCGAGCAGCTCACCCGCTACCTCGAGCGCATCCGGCAGGACCCGGCGATGGGCGCCTGTCGCGGCGTCCTCGCCGCGCAGACGATCAAGCCGCAGGCGCGCACGCTGGCCGAGTCGCGCGGCATCGCCTGCGTCGAGGTCGACCTCGCCGTCCTGCGCGGCGAGCGCGAGCCGGAGCTGACGCTCTTCGCCTGAGCGGCCGTGGCGCCGCCGGGCTGGCCCGGGCGGCGAATCGGTCTGGACCGTCGGGCGCTGGCGCGGGCCGCCACGCCGCTGGCACCCTGCGCGCATGTCCAGCCAGCGCCCTCCGCAGATCGTCGCGTTCGGCGGCGGCGGCTTCTCGATGGAGGCCGGCAACCCGCTGCTCGACGACTACGTCCTCTCGCTCACCGGCGTCGAGCGGCCGCGGGTGTGCTTCCTGCCGACCGCCAGCGGCGACGCCGACCACTACATCACGCGCTTCTACCGCGCGTTCAGCGGGCGCGCGCTCGCCACGCACGTCTCGCTCTTCCGCGAGGAGCGCGGGGAGCCGCGCCCGTTCCAGGAGCGGCTGCTCGAGCAGGACCTGATCTACGTCGGCGGCGGCAGCGTCAGCAGCCTGCTCGGCACCTGGCGCGCGCACGGCGTCGACGAGGTGCTGGCCGAGGCCTGGGAGCTCGGGATCGTCCTCTGCGGGCTGAGCGCCGGATCGCTGTGCTGGTTCGCCGACATCGTCAGCAAGTTCAACGGCCCGCCGCGCCGCGTCGCCGGGCTCGGGTTCCTGCCCTACTCGAACGCCGTCCACTACGACTCCGACCCGCAGCGCCGCACGTCGTACCATCGGCTCATGTCCGAGGGGATGCTCGACGGCTACGCGGCGGCGGACGGCGCCGCGCTGCACTTCGTCGGGCGCGACCTCGAGCGGGTCGTCAGCTCCCGGCCGCAGGCGCGCGCCTACCGCGTCGCGTGGCAGCGCGGCCGGGTCGTCGAGACCGAGCTCGAGACGCACTACCTCGGAGCCGCCGAGCCGTCCTCGACGGCCGTTGCCGCCTGAGCGGCGCCCGCGCCGCATCTTCGCGATGGGCGGGGGCGGGTTCACGATGGAGCCCGGCAACCCCGCCCTCGACCACTTCCTGCTGACGCTGCTCGAGCGCCGCGAGCCGCGGCTGCTGTTCCTGCCGACGGCGAGCGGCGACCCGCAGGAGCAGGTCCAGCGCTTCCACGCCTGCTACGACGGCACCGCCGGGACGACGACGGTCCTGTCGCTCTTCCGCCTGCACGGACAGGACCTCGACCTCGAGGAGCTCGTCCTCGCCCAGGACCTCGTCTACGTCGGCGGCGGCTCGATGCGCAACATGCTCGCGATCTGGCGCGAGCACGGTCTCGACCGGATCCTGCGCACCGCCTACGAGCGCGGGACGGTCCTGGCCGGGCTGAGCGCCGGGGCGATGTGCTGGTTCGCCGGCGGCGTCACGAAGTCCGGCGGCGCGCCGGCGCCGGTCCGCGGCCTCGGCCTCCTCGAGGGGTCGCTGTCGGTGCACCGCGACGGCGAGCCCGACCGCCTGCCCGTCTACCGCGAGGCGGTCCGCCGCGGCGAGCTGCCGCCCGGCTGGGCGGCCGACGACGGCGTCGGGCTCCTGTTCGAGGACGAGACGCTCGTGCGCGCGGTCTCGTCGCGGCCGGGGGCGGGCGCCGCGCGGATCGAGGCCGACGGGACCGAGACCGAGCTCGACGTCGTCGAGCTGCCGCGCGCGACCGACCGGCGCCTGCGGCCGGTCCCGCACGACATCGCCGAGTTCCGGGCCCTCAGGCGGGCTCGAGGCTGAGCACGACCTGCAGGGCGAACAGCTCCGGCCGGGCGCGGACCGCGGCGGGGCGCAGGCGACGCAGCGCCGGCAGGCGGCCCTCCAGCGGCAGTGGCGCGCCGGCGAAGCGCTCCTCGAGGACCCGGAAGCCGGCGTCGCGGGCGAGCGCGTGCGCGCCGGCGCGGGTGAACCAGCGCAGGTGGGTGCGGTCGAAGAGGCCGTGGTCGGCGCGCGGGAAGCGGCCGCGCAGCAGCTCGCGCCGCCCGGTCCAGTGGGCGATGTTCGGGATCGACACGATCGCGCGGCCGGCGGCGAGCGCCTGGCGCAGCACCGGCTCGGGCTCGCGCAGGTGCTCGAGGACGTCGACGAAGAGGACGACGTCGAAGGCCGACGCGTCGAGGCCGACCTCCTCGACGTCGAACTCGAGGACCGAGATCCCGCGCTCGCGGGCGACGGCAGCCGCGCGCGCGTCGGGCTCGACGCCGACGACCTCGCAGCCGAGCTTCGCCAGCTCGACGTCGAGGTAGCCCTCGGCGCAGCCGACGTCGAGGACGCGCGCCCCGCGCGGGACGAGGTCGAGGACGTGGCGGTGGGCCTCCGACAGCCCGTGCGCCTCGACGAGCGCGCCGTAGGGCGAGACCGCCTTCGTCACGACGCCCCCCACAGCGTCACGACGAGCGAGCGCGGCCCGCCGTGGTCGCGGTGCTCGCACAGGTAGACCCCCTGCCAGGTGCCGACGGCCAGGCGCCCGTCGCGGACGGGGAGCAGGAGGTCGCTGCCGGTCAGCGACGACTTGATGTGCGACGGCATGTCGTCGGGCCCCTCGAGCGTGTGCGTCCAGTACGGCGCGTCCTCCGGGACGGCCCGGTCGAACCAGGAGCGGAAGTCGCGGCGCACGTCGGGGCTGGCGTTCTCGTTCAGCGTCAGCGACGCCGACGTGTGGCGCAGGAACAGGTGGGCCAGGCCGACCCGCAGCTCGCGCAGCTGCGGCACCTGGCCCAGGATCTCGTCGGTGACGAGGTGGAAGCCGCGCGGGCGCGGCCGCAGCTCGACGAAGGCCTGGTGCCACATGGCCGGGAGGCTAGCCGCCGAGCCGGGCGACGCGCATGTCGACCCGCCCGCTCCGGAACGGCACGCCCTCGGCCTCCAGCCGCGCCCGCTGGCGCTCGCCCTTGGCCAGCGAGCCGTCGGCGCGCACGACCCGCCACCACGGCACGTCGGGGTCGTCGGCGCCGGCGAGCACCCGCCCGGCGAAGCGCGGCGCGCCCGGGCACAGGTCCGAGTACGCGCGCACGAACCCGGCGGGGATCTCGCGCACGCGGGCGAGGACCTGCTCGGCGCGGTCGGGCATGGGACGACGACGCTACCCGAGGCCGCGGCCGGCGCGGCGGGCGCGCGTGGGCCGCGGCTAGC
>JADGIB010000239.1 GCA_019683665.1 Solirubrobacteraceae bacterium | reverse complement strand
GTCGGGGACCGTACCAGCGGGGTGGGGCGCGCCCGGCCCCGAAACGCGGAGAGGCCGCGCGCTGCGCGGCCTCTCAGGGAGTGGAGCTAGCCGGGCTCGAACCGGCGACCTCTTGCATGCCATGCAAGCGCTCTCCCAGCTGAGCTATAGCCCCATGGTCGGCCACCATCTTAGCGAGGTCGTACGCGTCGGCGAGGTTCACCCCCGCGCGCTGGTTGTTGCGGGCCGGCGCGAGCCGCAGGTGGACGTACGTGCAGCCGGTGAAACGCTCGATGGGGAGGAGGAAGACGCGGTCGAGCTCGTGGCAGTACACGGCGAACGCGTCGACCTCCTCCGCCGTGTACGCGGTGCGCCGCTCGCCCGACGCCGTGCGGCGCGACGTCCGCAGCCCCGCGCGCACGACGTCGCCGTGCCGCGTGCCCGACTTGCACTGCACCCGCAGGAGGCGGGCCCCGGTGTCGAAGACGAGGTCGTAGCGGGTGCCGTCGACGAGCGGGCGCAGGACGACGATCCCGAGCCGTGCGGCCGCAGCGGCGATCGCCAGCTCCGCGATGCCTCCCCGGTCGACGCTGCGCCTCATGGGGGCGAACGCTAGTTCGCCCCTCGGACGGCCCGCGGTCAGCGCCGCGGCATGAACTCGGGCACCTCGAGCTGGTCGCCGCGCACGACCGGCGAGGCGGCGGCGGCGCGCTCGCGCGCGGCGGCCGCGTCCTCGGGGGAGAGCTCGTCCAGCCCGGCGGTCAGGCGCTGGTGGGCGGCCTGGACGTCGCGCAGGAGCCGCTCGGCGTTCGTGCGCAGCGAGGCCGACAGCTGCTGGAGGTGCTCGGACAGCTCGGTGCCCTCGTCGAGGACGTCGTCGGAGACCTCGCGCGCCTCGGCCAGCAGCTCGCGGGCCTGCTGGCGGGCGGCCTCGCGCGTCTCCTCGGCGTACTTCTCGGCCTCGGCCCGGATCGAGGCGGCCTCGCTCTCGGCCGCCTTGCGCAGGAGCTTGGCCGCCTGCTGGGCCTCCTCGCGCGTGCGCTCCGCGTCGACCTCCGCGCGGGTGCGGACCTCGGCGGCGGCGACGGCCGCCGCCTCGCGCACCGACGCGGCCGAGCCCTCGGCGTCCGCGCGCAGCCGGTCGGCCTCCTCGCGCAGGCGCTGCGCCTCGGCGGCGGCCTCGCTGCGCACGCGCTCGGCGTCGGCGCGCGCCTCGCTCATGATCCGCTCGGCGTCGGCCCGGGCCTCCTGGCGGACCTGCTCGGCGTGCTCGCGCGCGCGGGCGAGGGTCTCCTGCGCCTCCTCCTCGGCGGCGGCGACGCGGAACTCGCTCGCGCGGTCGGCCTCCGCGATGCGCTCGGCGGCGCGCGCCTCCGCCTCGCGGCGGATGCGCTCGGCCGTCTGCTCGGCGGCGGCGACGATATCGGCGACCCGATCGGCGGCCACCCCCACGCCTCCGTGCTGATCCGGTGGGTCCGTCATCGACCGCGAGAATACTTCGGCGGTTGCGCCGATGCCGCAAGGCCGCCGTCAGCGGCGGCGGGTGGGGCGACGGCCGCCCCGGCGGCTCCTATCCTCTGCGGTCCGCCGATGGCCGAGCACCGTTACGACCCCAAGCAGATCGAGCCCCGCTGGCAGCAGGTGTGGGCCGACGAGCGCACCTGGGAGGTCCCCAACGACCCGGACGCCCCGGGCGAGCGCTCCTACGTGCTGGTGATGCTGCCCTACCCGAGCGGGGAGCCGCACATCGGGCACCTCAAGGTGTACTCCGTGGGCGACGCGGTGGCGCACTTCCACCGCCGCATCGGGCGCCGGGTGCTCAACCCGATGGGCTACGACGCGTTCGGCCTGCCGGCCGAGAACCACGCGATCCGCACCGGCCAGCACCCGCGCGAGTCGACCGACCGCTCGATCGCGGAGTTCCGCCGCCAGTTCCGCGAGTGGGGCATGTCGATCGACTGGTCGCGCGAGTTCGGCACCCACGAGCCGCGCTACTACCGCTGGACGCAGTGGATCTTCCTGCAGCTGTTCAAGGCGGGCCTCGCCTACCGCAAGGAGGCGGCGGTCAAGTGGTGCCCGGTCGACCAGACGGTGCTCGCCAACGAGCAGGTGATCGACGGCCGCTGCGAGCGCTGCGGCAGCGAGGTCGAGGCGCGCCAGCTCGAGCAGTGGTTCTTCCGGATCACCGACTATGCCGACCGGCTGCTCGCCGACCTCGACACGATCGACTGGCCGGCGAACGTCAAGACGATGCAGCGCAACTGGATCGGGCGCTCCGAGGGCGCCGAGGTCGTGTTCCGCTGCGAGGAGCTCGGCATCGACTACCCGGTCTTCACCACCCGGCCCGACACGCTGTTCGGCGCGACGTTCTTCGTCATGGCGCCCGAGCACCCGGACGTGCTGCGGCTCGCCGAGGGCACCGGCCGCGAGGAGGAGGTCCGCGCGTACGTCAACCGCGCGCTGACCGAGTCCAACCAGGAGCGCGGCGCCGCCGACAAGCCGAAGACCGGCGTCTTCCTCGGCCGCTACGTCACGAACCCGGTCAACGGCGAGAAGCTGCCGATGTACGTCGCCGACTACGTGCTCATGGAGTACGGCACCGGCGCGATCATGGCCGTGCCCGCCCACGACGAGCGCGACTTCGCATTCGCCCAGGCCTTCGACCTGCCGATCCGCCGCGTCGTCGCCGACCCCGACGGCGACGGGGAGCTGCCGTACACCGGCGACGGCCCGCTCGTCAACAGCGCGCCCGAGTTCGACGGGATGCACAACCGCGAGGCGCTGCGGGCGATCGTCGACTGGCTCGACCGCGAGGGCAAGGGCCACGCCTCGGTCAGCTACCGCCTGCGCGACTGGCTGCTGTCGCGCCAGCGCTACTGGGGCTGCCCGATCCCGATCGTGACGTGCCCGTCGTGCGGGCTGGTCCCCGTGCCCGAGGACCAGCTCCCGGTCGAGCTGCCCGACATCACCGACTACGCGCCGAAGGGCCGCTCGCCGCTGGCGGCCGCCGAGGACTGGGTGCGGACCGAGTGCCCGTCGTGCGGCGGTCCCGCCGAGCGCGAGACGGACACGATGGACACGTTCGTCGACTCGTCCTGGTACTTCCTGCGCTACTGCGACGCGGCCAACGACGAGGCGGCGTGGGACCCGAAGGTCGTCGCCGAGTGGATGCCCGTCGACCAGTACATCGGCGGCGTCGAGCACGCGATCCTCCACCTGCTCTACGCGCGCTTCTTCGTGAAGGCGCTCGCCGACCTCGGCCACCTCGACGTCCAGGAGCCGTTCTCGCGCCTGTTCACGCAGGGGATGATCACCCGCGACGGGGCGAAGATGTCCAAGTCGAAGGGCAACGTCGTCTCGCCCCGCGAGATCGTCGACCGCTACGGCGCGGACACCGCCCGCTGCTACATCCTCTTCATCGGCCCGCCCGAGCACGACGCCGACTGGTCCGACGAGGGCGTCGAGGGCGTGCACCGCTTCCTCGGGCGCCTGTGGCGCCTGGCCGCGGAGGCGGCCGAGGACGGCCCGATCCGCGGCGACGTCGTCGCGCCCGGCGGCCGCGAGGGCCTGCAGGGCGCCGACCTCCAGCTCGCCCGCAAGGCGAACTGGGCGATCGAGAAGGTCACCGCCGACCTCGGCGACCGGTTCGCGTTCAACACCGCGATCGCGGCGATCATGGAGCTGACGAACGAGGTCTCGCGCCTGCGCGAGCAGACGAGCCCGGACGTGCGCCGGTTCGCGCTGGCGACCGCGGCCTCGCTGCTGTTCCCGTTCGCCCCGCACGTCTCCGCCGACGCCTACGAGCGGCTCACCGGCCGGCGCGTGTGGGAGGAGCCGTGGCCCGACGCCGACCCGGCCCTCCTCGAGCAGGACGTCGTCGAGATCGTCTGCCAGGTCAACGGCAAGGTCCGCGACCGCGTGTCGGCCGCGCCGGACGCCGGCGACGAGGAGCTGATCGCGCTCGCGAAGGCGGCGCCGAACGTCCAGGCCCACCTCGACGGCAAGCAGGTCGTCAAGGAGATCGTCGTCCCGGGCAAGCTCGTCAACCTCGTCGCGCGCTAGCGGCCGGGTCGCCCGCGGACCCGCGGGCGCGTGAACGGCCGGGCCCCCGGGAAGAGGGGGCCATGGCCGATCGCACCGACGGCGTCCGCGAGGACGTCGACCCCACCGACATCCCGGGCCCGGGCCGCTGGGCGATCCTCAGGCGGACCGCCAAGGAGTGCCGGGACGACAACATCACCGACTGGGCGGCGGCGCTCACGTACTACGCCGTGCTCGCCCTGTTCCCGGCGCTCATCGCGCTCGTCGCCGTCGTCGGGCTCGTCGGCCAGTACCCGCAGACGACGAACGCGATCCTCGACGTCCTGCGCACCGCGGGGGCGGGGGAGGACGTCGTCGACTCGGTCGGGGACACGATCGACGGGATCGTCCGCAACAAGGGCGGGGCGGGCGCGCTGCTCGGCTTCGGCCTGCTCGGCGCGCTGTGGTCGGCGTCCGGCTACGTCGGCGCGTTCATGCGCGCGTCGAACGCGATCTGGGAGACCCCGGAGGGGCGGCCGTTCTGGAAGCTGCGCCCGTTCCAGGTGGTCGTGACGCTCGGCATGGTGCTGGCGATGGCGCTCGTGCTCGTCGCGCTCGTCGTCTCCGGCCCGCTCGCGAAGGCGATCGGCGAGGAGGTCGGGCTCGGGTCGGCGGCGGTGACCGCCTACGGGATCGTGAAGTGGCCGCTGATGGCGGCGGTCGTCGCGCTCGTCCTCGCGATCCTCTACTACGTCGCGCCGAACGCGCGGCTGCCGAGGTTCCCGTGGATCTCGCCGGGCGCCGTCGTCGCGCTCGCGATCTGGGCGGTCGCGACCGTCGGGTTCTTCTTCTACGTGCGCAGCTTCGGCTCCTACAACGCGACGTACGGCGCGCTCGGCGGCGCGATCTCGATGCTCGTCTGGCTGTGGATCACGAACATCGCGATCCTCTTCGGCCAGCAGCTCAACAGCGAGATCGAGCGCGGACGCGAGCTGGCGGCCGGGATCCCGGCCGAGCGGGCGATCCGGCTGCCGCTGCGCGAGGTGCCCAAGCACGACCCGGAGGCCGACGCGGTCGCGATCTCGCGCGAGGCGCGCCGGCGGATGGAGCGCGACCGCGCGGACGCCGGCCGCTTCGAGCGCGAGCCGGCGCCGCCGCGCGAGTAGCGGGGTCGGGCACACGTCCGCGGCGATGGCGTTCATCGCGGTGTGCGGTCCCGGGGACCCGGACCGGCTGATCGTCCGCGCCGCCGACGCCGTCGTGGCGATCCGCGGCGGCTGGGGCACGCTGCCGGAGGTCGCGCTCGCGCGCAGGCTCGGGCGGCCGGTCATCGGCGTCGGGCCGTGGGAGCTGGACGGGATCGAGCGCGCGCCCGACGGCGCCGCCGCGGCGGCCCGGGCGCTCGTGCCGGCCGCCGGCTGACGGCGGCGCGATCCCGCGCGCGTTCCGGCACGGACGCGTCGCGAACGCGTGCTGAGACGTGACGCCGGCGCCCGTAGCGTCCCGCGCGTGCGTGAGCTGTCGCGTCGCCAACTGCTCGGGTACGCCGCGATCGGCGTCGCCGTCGTCCTCCTCGGCGCCTGGTGGGTGCGCGACGGCCAGCGGGGCGCGACGGCGGGCGGCGGGGCCGGGCCGCCGGCGGGCGCCGCGACGACGCCGG
>JADGIB010000238.1 GCA_019683665.1 Solirubrobacteraceae bacterium | reverse complement strand
CTGTGAAGCCAACGGAGCTGATCTGGTTCAACGGGGAGTTCGTGAAGTGGGAGGACGCGACGGTCCACGTCCTCACCCACGGACTGCACTACGGGACCGGGGTCTTCGAGGGCGTCCGCTGCTACGACACCGAGATCGGCCCGGCGATCTTCCGCCATGACGACCACCTCGAGCGGCTCGAGAAGTCGGCGGCGCTGTACCACATGCCGATCCCGTACTCCCGGGAGGAGCTGCGGACGGCGACGAAGGAGCTCATCGCCCGCAACGGGCTGCGCTCCTGCTACATCCGCCCGCTCGTCTTCCGCGGCTACGGGACGATGGGCCTGTTCCCGCTGGAGGCGCCGGTCGAGGTCGTCATCGCGGTCTGGGAGTGGGGGGCCTACCTCGGCGAGGAGGGCAAGCGCAACGGCGTCCGCGCGAAGGTCTCGAGCTGGCGGCGCCTCAGCCCCGAGGCGCTGATCCCGCACGCGAAGGCGTCGGGCCAGTACCTGAACTCGATCCTGGCGAAGATCGAGACGCACAACGCCGGCTACGAGGAGGCGATCCTCCTCGACGACCACGGCCACGTGTGCGAGGGCTCGGGCGAGAACATCTTCGTCGTCCGCGACGGCGTCATCCACACGCCGCCGCAGACCGCCTCGATCCTCGACGGCATCAACCGCCGCGCGGTCATGCGGATCGCGCGCGACCTCGGCTACGAGGTCGTCGAGCGCGACATCGCCCGCGCCGAGCTGTACCTGGCCGACGAGGTCTTCCTGACCGGCACCGCCGCCGAGCTCGTGCCGGTGCGGGAGATCGACGACCGGCCCGTCGCCGCCGGCACGCCGGGCGGGGTCACGCGGGCGCTCCAGGCCGCGTTCGACGACGCGCTGCACGGGCGCTCCGAGCGCTACCGCGAGTGGCTGGACCCGGTCGAGGTCACGGCCCGAATTCCCTAGGCGCCCGGCGGGTGATCGCTGGGCGCCGCATCCGCACCGTCCAGCCGACCACCTCGACCAGGAGCACCTGACCACCTCATGACCACCATCGAGCTCTACGACGCCACGCTTCGCGACGGCATGCAGGGCGAGGGCATGTCCCTCACCGCCGACGAGAAGCTGCGCGTGGTCCACCAGCTCGACGCCCTCGGCATCCACCTCGTCGAGGCCGGGTTCCCGTCGTCGAACCCGAAGGAGATCGAGCTCTTCGATCTCCTGTCGCGCGAGCGCTTCCGCCACTGCGAGATCGCCGCGTTCGGCATGACCCGCCGCCGCGGCGTGACCGCCGACGCCGACGAGGGCCTCGCCGTCCTCGCCGGCTGCTTCGCCCCGGTGTGCACGATCGTGGGCAAGACGTGGCGGCTGCACCTCGAGAAGGTCGTGCGCGTCACGCCCGAGGAGAACCTGGCGATGATCGCCGAGTCGATCGCGTTCCTGCGCGCCCAGGGCAAGCGCGTCATCTACGACGCCGAGCACTTCTTCGACGGCTTCCGCGCCGACCCCGACTACGCGCTGCGCTGCGTCGTCACCGCGGCCGAGGCCGGGGCCGAGACCGTCGTCCTGTGCGACACGAACGGCTCGTCGCTGCCCTCGCAGATCAGCGCGGCGGCGACGCGGGTGGCGGCGGAGATCGACCGCTTCGGCATCCACTGCCACAACGACCTCGAGTGCGGGGTCGCGAACTCGATCGCCGCCGTCGAGGCCGGCGCCGTCCAGGTCCAGGGCACGATGAACGGGATCGGCGAGCGCACCGGCAACGCGAACCTCGTCTCGATCATCGGCAACCTCCAGACGAAGATGGGCCACGAGCTGCTGACGCCCGAGCAGCTCGGCCGCCTGACCGAGACCGCCCACTTCGTCGACGAGCTGCTCAACCGCACCCCGAACCCGCAGCAGCCGTACGTCGGCAAGAACGCGTTCGCGCACAAGGGCGGGATGCACGTCGCCGGGGTGCGCGCCGACGCGTCGACGTTCGAGCACATGGACCCCGAGCTCGTCGGCAACGAGCGGGCGCTGCTCGTCTCCGAGCTGGCCGGCCGCGCGACCGTCGCCGAGAAGGCCGAGGCGCTCGGCCTCGAGGTCGACGCCGAGCGGGTCATCGAGCGGGTGAAGGCGCTCGAGCACGCCGGCTACCAGTTCGAGGCGGCCGACGGCTCCTTCGAGCTGCTGCTGCGCAAGGAGGCCGGGGTCTACGAACCGCTGTTCCGGCTGGAGTCGTGGCGCTGCATCGTCGAGCAGCGCGCCGACGGGAAGGTCGAGACCGAGGCGACGATCAAGATCTTCGTCGACGGGGAGCGCTACGTCCGCACCGCCGAGGGCAACGGCCCGGTCAACGCGCTCGACCGCGCGCTGCGCGACGCGCTGACCGAGATCCACCCGCACCTGGCCGACCTCGAGCTCGTGAACTTCAAGGTCCGCATCCTCGACGAGACGAAGGGCACCGGCGCGGTCACGCGCGTCCTGCTCGACACGTCCGACGGCCGCGAGGTCTGGGGCTCGATCGGGGTCAACGAGAACGTCATCGCCGCGTCGTGGCAGGCGCTCGTCGACTCGCTCGAGCGCGCGATGCAGCCGGCGCGCCTGGGCACGTGACGATCCCGCTCGCGCAGCCGGTCCTCGGGCCGGAGGAGGAGGCCGCCGTCCTGGAGGTCCTGCGCTCCGGGCAGCTCTCGCTCGGGCCGCGGGTGCCCGAGTTCGAGCGGCGCTTCGCGCGGCGCCTCGGCGTCGCCCACGCGAGCGCGGTCTCGTCGGGCACCGCCGGGCTGCACCTCGCGCTGCGGGCGGCCGGCGTCCGCGACGGCGACGAGGTCGTCACCTCGCCGTTCTCGTTCGTGGCCAGCGCGAACGTCATCGCCTACGAGCGCGCGCGCCCGGTCTTCGCCGATATCGACCCGCGCACGCTGAACCTCGACCCGGAGGCGGCGGCCGCCGCGGTCACCGACCGCACGACGGCGATCCTGCCCGTCCACATCTTCGGCTACCCGGCCGACCTGCCCGCGTTCGAGCGGCTCGGGCTGCCGATCGTCGAGGACGCCTGCGAGGCGCTCGGCGCCGTCCACGCCGACGGGATCCCGGTCGGCGGGCGCGGCCACCCGGCCGTCTTCGGCTTCTACGCCAACAAGCAGCTGACGACCGGCGAGGGCGGCATGGTCACGATGGGCGACGCCGCCGTCAAGGAGCGGATCGACTCCGAGCGCAACCAGGGCCGGGCGCCGAACATGGACTGGCTCGACCACGACCGGCTCGGCTTCAACTACCGCCTGTCGGACCTCGCCTGCGCGATCGGGATCGTCCAGCTCGACCGCCTCGACGGGATGCTCGCCGACCGCGCCCGCGTCGCCGGCTGGTACCGCGAGGCGCTCGCCGGGATCGAGGGCCTCGAGCTGCCGTGCGAGGACCGCGGGCAGGAGCGGCGCGGCTGGTTCGTCTTCGTCGTCCAGCTCCCGCGCGGGCGCGACCGCGACGGCGTCATCGAGGCGCTGCGCGCCCGCGGCGTGCAGAGCAAGCCGTACCTGCCGGCGATCCACCTCATGAGCTACTACCGCGAGACGTACGGCTACCGGGAGGGCCAGTTCCCGGTCTGCGAGGACGTCGCCGCCCGCTCGGTGGCGCTGCCGTTCTTCCCGCGCATGACCCAGGCGCAGGTGGAGCAGGTCTCGGACGCCCTGCGCGCGGTGCTTGAATCCTGACCGTGAGTCGTTTCGCCGAGCCCCAGCATCCCGCCTTCCGGGCGATGAACACGTCCCTGCACTTCGACCGGCGGCTGTGGCCTCAGGACCTGGCCGGGTCGCGCGCCCACGCCCGGATGCTCGCCGCCGCCGGGATCATCGGGGCCGGCGAGCGCGACGAGCTGCTGCGCGGCCTCGACCTCGTCGAGGCCGAGCTGCGCGACGGGACGTTCCCGTTCCGCGACGACGACGAGGACATCCACATGGCCGTCGAGCGGCGGCTGACCGAGCTCGTCGGGCCGGTCGGCGGCAAGCTCCACACCGCCCGCTCGCGCAACGACCAGGTCGCGACCGACGTCGCGCTCTTCACCCGCGCCGAGGCGCGCCGGGCGATCGAGCGCATCGAGGCGCTCGCCGGCGCGCTCGTCGCCCGGGCCGAGGAGCACGTCGACGTCCCGCTGCCCGGCTACACGCACCTGCAGCGCGCCCAGCCGGTCTATCTGGCCCACCACCTGCTCGCCTACGTGTGGATGCTGCTGCGCGACCGCGAGCGGTTCGCGTTCGTCGCCGAGCGCTCGGTCGCGAACCTGCCGCTCGGGGCGGGTGCGCTCGCCGGCACGAACTTCCCGACTGACCGGCGCATGGTCGCCGAGGAGCTCGGCTTCGCCGGGGTGGCGCCGAACTCGATCGACGCGGTCTCCAACCGCGACTTCGTCATCGACTTCATCGCCGCCGCCGCGACCTGCCTGACCCACCTCTCGCGGCTGGGCTCCGAGCTCGTCATCTGGTCCAGCAGCGAGTTCGGCTTCGTGCGGATGCCCGACGCCTGGTCGAGCGGCTCGTCGATCATGCCCCAGAAGAAGAACCCGGACGCGGCCGAGCTGCTGCGGGCCAAGGCGCCGCGCGTCGTCGGCCACCTCGCCGGGCTGTACGGGGTCATGCACGCCCTCCCGCTCACCTACAACAAGGACATGCAGGAGGACAAGGAGCCGCTCTTCGACACCGTCGACACGCTGGAGGTGGCGCTCGAGGCGGCCCGCGGGATGATCGAGGGGGCGACGTTCGACCGCGAGCGGATGGCCGCCGCGGCGAGCGACGACCTGATCGCCGCCACCGACATCGCCGACCTCTACGTCAGGCGCGGGATGCCGTTCCGCCAGGCGCACGGGATCGTCGGCGGCCTCGTGCGCGAGGCGGTCGAGGCCGGGATCCCGCTGCGCGAGGTCGAGTCCGAGCACCTCGACGAGGAGGCGCGCGCGCTCCTGGAGCGGTCCTCGTGGCTGGAGTCGAAGGACACCGAGGGCGGCACCGCGTCGCGGCGGGTGCGCGAGCAGCTCGAGGCCGCGCGGGCCGCGCTGGCCGCGCCGGCGCGTTGAGCGGCCTCGACGCCGCCTTCTTCGACCGGCCCGTCCTCGAGGTCGCCCCGGACCTGCTCGGCTGCGTCCTGCGCCATGGCGAGACGGCCGGGGTCATCGTCGAGACCGAGGCCTACCACGAGTCCGAGCCGGCCTGCCACGCCCACGTGGGCCTGACGCCCCGCACGCGGGTCCTGTTCGGCCCGCCGGGGCGCGCGTACGTCTACCGCTCCTACGGCGTCCACGCGCTCGTCAACGCGGTCTGCGAGCCGGAGGGGGAGGGGGCGGCCGTCCTCATCCGGGCGCTCGAGCCGCTCGAGGGGATCGAGGCGATGCGCTCGCGCCGCGGGGTGGAGCGGCTCGTCGACCTCTGCTCGGGCCCGGGCAAGCTCACGCAGGCGCTCGGGATCGGCCTGGAGCACAACGACCTCGACCTCCTCGACGGGCCGCTGCGCATCGAGCCTCGGCCGCCCGCCTGGCGCGACGTGCGCTGGGTGGCCGGCCCGCGCATCGGGATCACGAAGGCGGTCGAGCTGCCGTGGCGCTTCGCCGCCGTCGGCGCCCCGAGCGTCTCGCGCCCGTGGCCGCCGGGCCTGCGGGCCGCGGCCGCGCGCGCCTCCTGAGGGCGCGGGGCGCCGCTCAGCCGGCCGGGGGCGCCTCGGCGCCGCCCGCGGGCGCGCCGCCCGCGTCGGGGGCCGGCGCGGGAGCCGGGGC
>JADGIB010000237.1 GCA_019683665.1 Solirubrobacteraceae bacterium | reverse complement strand
CGGAGGAGGAGCCCTAGGCGCGGGTCAGCGGCGGGGCAGCGGGGTGAGGCACGGCTGGGGGCGCGGCGCGGCCGCACCGGGCCGGCGCGACCGCAGGACGGGTCGCAGCGGCTGGCGGTGCGGGTGCGCCGGCGCCTCGGCGCGCCCGTGCGGAGCGCCGGCGCCCGGGAGGTCCGGGTCGTCCAGCGTCAGGAAGGCACGGGCGAGGCCGAGCGCGCGGCCGGCGGTGCCGCGCCACCCGCGCGCGGCCGCCGGATCGCTCGCACGGGCGGGACCGCCGGGGCCGGCGGGCCGGACCGAAGCCTCCCAGCTGCCGGCCTGTGGCCACAGCGGCTCCGCGACGTGCGAGGTGTTCGTCAGGGGGAACATCTGTTCGAGGACCCTAGGGGGACTGTCGGACGGAACAGGTGTTCTGCACGAGATCTTGCAGGCGCGCGCTCGCGCCGCCGCCGGGGACGGCCGTCGCGGGAACGGGGAGCGGCGGTGGCTGGGCGCTACGGCGCGGCGCCGAGCGAGGCCCAGACCTCGAGCTTGGTGCGGACGCGCTCGACGACCTCGGCGGTGAACTCGGTCGTGGTCGCATGTCCGCCGAGGTCCGGCGTGCGGCAGCCCGAGCCGACCGTCTCGAGCACGGCCTCGTAGATCGCGCGGGACGCCGTCTCGGCGCCCTCGTGGCCGGCGCGGCCCGCGTAGGAGAGGACCGCCCCGCAGGCGAGGATCATCGCCATCGGGTTGGCGATGTCCTTGCCCATGAGCGCCGGCGCGGTCCCGTGCGGCGCCTCGGCCATCGCGACCTTCGTCTGCAGGTCCTCGTCGAAGGCGAGCAGGACCGACTCCGAGCCGGCGATCGAGCCGAACATCGGCATGACCAGGTCCGACAGGCAGTCGCCGTCGCGGTTGAGCGCCGGGATCACGAGCGGCTGGTCGCCGGCGCCGGTGATGAGGCCCGCGTACGTCGCGTCGATGAGGACCGGGTCGTAGGGGACGTCGGGATGGCGGGCGGCGGCCGCGTCCATCTCCTCCTTCAGCATCCCCTCGTACACCGGCGACACCGTCCACTTCGGCCCGCCGTAGACCTTGCCGCCCATCTGCGCGGCGGTGCGGAACGCGTACTCGGCCACCGCCGAGCAGACGCCGCGGGTGATCCGCTCGGTCCGCAGCGCGACCTCGTCGTCGGCGCCCTCGGTGCCCTCGCGCCACTGCTGGGCGCCGTAGGCGTCGCCGACGGCCATGCGCACGATCGAGATCGGGTGGTAGACCGACCCGAACGGGTTGACGCCCGGGATGCGGCGCCCGGTGCGGATGATCACCTTGCCGTCGATGCCCTCGCGCAGGATGCGGTTGGGCGAGCCGACGTCGTCCTTGCCCTCGGGCGTGACCGTCGCGGCCTTGATCCCGAACCCGGACGCGCGCATCGCCTCGGCGGCGTCGTGCACGACGCGGTTGTCGGTCTCCCGGCGGCGCGCCAGCGAGAGGTCGAACCGCTCGAGCTCGAGCTCGATGCCCAGCAGCGACGGATCGAGGACCCGGAGCGCCTGCTCGAGCAGCTCCTGGCCGGTCTCGTCGCCTTCGAGGACGGTGATCGTCAGCATGGCCGTCCAGTCTAGGAACTCGCTCGATCCGCGGACGGGCGAGGTATGTTGGCCGCGTGAGCGTGGCGTGCAGCTGGTGCGGGGTCGCCGTGGCCGAGGACGACGGCTTCCGCGTCTCGCAGCCCGGGGAGCGGCGCCACGCCGTGTTCTGCCGCCTCGAGCACGTCGTCCCGTGGGCGATGCAGGGCCCCGTCTGGCAGCCCGGCGCCGCCGTCGCCGACCCCGACGACGCCGCCGGCCTCGGCGTCTGCGCGCTGTGCGGCGCCGGGCTCGAGCCCGACCACGTGCTCGTCGTCCGCCACCGCGGCCCGCACCGCATCGCCGACGCCTTCTGCGACGTCGACCACCTCAGCGCCTGGGCGCGCCGCGGCGGGCGCTTCCGCGCCGCCGGCGCCTGACCGGGCGGCCGCTTACGCCTGGCCCGCGGAGCCCTCGAGCTCGAGCTCGGCGGCGTGCGGCTCGAGCGCCGCGATCACGAACGCGAGGTGCTCGTCGAAGTCGACGCCGAGCGCCTCGGCCGTGTGGCGCAGGTCGTCGCGGTCGACGGCGGCCGCGAAGCTCGGCTGCTTGAGCTTCTTCTTCACCGACCTGGGCGCCATCCCGCGGATGCCCTCCGGACGCACCGCCGCGCAGGCGACGAGGAAGCCGGTCAGCTCGTCGACGGCGGCCAGCGCGCGCTCCATCGGCGTCTCGCGCGGCACGCCGAGGTAGTCGGCGTGCGAGGCGATCGCGCGCACGATCGCCGGGTCCTGCCCGCGGCGCTCGAGCTCGGCCATGATCGTCCGCGGGTGGCCGTCCTCGGCGTCCATGTCCGGGTGGCGCTCGTAGTCGGCGTCGTGCAGCAGCCCGACGACGCCCCACAGCTCGGGGTCCTCGCCGAAGCGCTCGGCGTACGCCCGCATCGCCAGCTCCACGCAGCGGCAGTGGCGGCGCAGGGACGGCGACCGGACCCACTCGGTCAGCAGCGCCCAGGCCTCCTCGCGGCTCATGTGCGTCGTCATGGCGCCCAGCCTAGAGGCAGGGGGGACGCGCCCGGCGGCGAACTGGCGGGACGGATGGCTGTTACCCTTGCTCGGCGCCCTGCTGCACCCTCCCCGCAGGCGCGAACGCCCATGCAGAAGTTCGTCATCGACGGCGGCGTCCCGCTGTCCGGGACGGTGGTCCCGGCCGGCAACAAGAACGGCGCCCTTCCCATCCTCGCTGCGTCGGTCCTCACGACCGACGAGGTCGTCGTGCGCAACGTGCCGCGCATCCGCGACGTCGAGGCGATGCTGGACATCCTGCGCGGGATCGGCGTGCGCGTGCGGTGGCGCAGCGACCACGAGGTCGCGCTCTGCGCCGAGGGGGTCTCGCCCGACGCGGCGATCGACCGCGCCAAGGCGGAGGCGATCCGCGCCTCGTTCCTGCTCGCCGGCCCGCTGCTGGCCCGGTTCGGCGAGGCGCACATGCCGCCGCCCGGCGGCGACGTCATCGGCCGCCGCCGCCTCGACCCGCACCTGGACGCCTTCCGGGCGCTCGGCGCCGAGGTCGAGTACCTCGGCGGCGACGTCGACCTGCGCGCCCCGCGCGGGCTGCGCCCCGGCGACGTCTTCATGGACGAGCCGTCGGTCATGGGCACCGAGAACGCGCTGCTGGCCGCCGTCCGCACCGAGGGCGCGACCGTCATCGGCAACGCCGCCTGCGAGCCGCACGTCCAGGACCTCGCGCGGATGCTCGTGAAGATGGGGGCGACGATCCACGGGATCGGCTCGAACGTGCTCACCGTCCACGGCACCTCCGAGCTGCACGGCTGCACGCACGACATCGCCCCCGACCACATCGAGATCGGCTCGTTCATGGCCCTGGCCGGCGTCACCGGCGGGGAGCTGCGGATCAAGGACTGCGTCACCGACGACCTGCGGATGATCCGCCTCGTCTTCCGGCGCCTCGGCCTGGAGACCGTGCTCGACGGCGACGACGTCATCGTCCCCGGCGGCCAGGTGCTCCGCGTCCAGCGCGACATGGGCGAGTTCACGGCGAAGGTCCAGGACGGGCCGTGGCCCGCGTTCCCGGCCGACCTCACCTCGATCGCGATCGCACTCGCGACCCAGTCCGAGGGTCAGGTCCTCATCCACGAGTGGATGTTCGAGAACCGCATGATCTTCACGGACAAGCTCGTGAACATGGGCGCGAACATCATCCTGTGCGACCCGCACCGGGCGATCGTCTACGGGCGCAGCAAGCTCCGCGGCGAGCGCCTGGAGTCGCCCGACATCCGCGCCGGCATGGCGATGCTCATCGCCGCCCTCTGCGCGGAGGGCCGCAGCGAGATCGGCAACATCCGCCAGATCGACCGCGGCTACGAGCGCATCGACGAGCGCCTGCGCGAGCTCGGCGCCCGCATCGAGCGCGTCGCCACCGAGCCCGTTCCGGTCTAGCGCGCCAATACCCTCCGGGGTCCCCATGATCCACCCGATCCCCAGCGGCACGCGCGACGTGCTGCCCGACGAGATGCGGGAGCGGCGCGCCATCGAGGCCGCGGTGCGCGCCGTGTTCGAGGACGCCGGCTACGGCGAGGTCGCCACGCCCGCGCTCGAGTACGAGTCCGTGCTCGCACGCGGCCTGACGATGCCGCCCGCCTACCGGGTCCTCGACGACCACGGCAACGCGCTCGTGCTGCGGACGGACATGACGGTGCCGATCGCGCGCGTCGCGTCGACGCGCTACGCGAACGCCGAGCCGCCGCTGCGCTTCAGCTACATCGCGAACGCCTACCGCCAGGTCCGCCCGCACCGGGGGCACATGCGCGAGCTGCGCCAGGCCGGGATCGAGCTGATCGGCGCCGCCGCGCCGCACGGCACCGCCGAGGTGCTCACCGTCCTCTGCCGCGCGCTCGAGGCGACCGGCCTGCGCGACTTCCGCATCGGCCTGGGGTCGGCATCGATCGTCCCGACGCTGCTCGAGCAGGCCGGCGTCGCGCCCGAGGACCGCGAGCGGCTCCTGCACGAGCTCGTCACGCGCGACTTCGTCGGGCTGGAGCGCGAGGTCCGCCGCCTCGGCCTCGACGAGCGGATCGCCCGCGTCCCGCTGCTGCGCGGCGGCCCCGAGGTCCTCGAGCAGCTCCCCGGCGACGCCGGCCGGCTGCTGCGCGAGTCCGTCGGGCTGCTGGCGCCCGAGGTGCGCGACCGGGTGATCATCGACCTCGGCCTGGCCCGCGACCTCGGCTACTACACGGGCGCGATCTTCGAGGTCTACGCCCCGGGGCTGGGCCAGCCGCTCGGGGGCGGCGGCCGCTACGACGAGCTGCTGGGCCGCTTCGGCCGCCCGCTGCCCGCCGCCGGCTTCGGGCTGTCCGTCGATCGTCTCCACGAGGCGCTGACCCGATGAGCGCGCTCGGCCTCACGATCGCGGTGCCCCGCGGGGCGCTCATGACGGGGACGCTCGAGCTCCTCGACGGGCTCGGCGTCGACACCAGCGAGGTGCGCGCGAACGACCGCAGGCTCCTGTTCGAGGACGTCGGGATCGTCACGATGCGCCCGTCCGACGTGCCGACCTACGTCGAGGCCGGCGCCGCCGACATCGGCATCTGCGGCAAGGACGTGCTCATGGAGCAGGCCGGCCGCGACGTCTACGAGCTGCTCGACCTCGGCTACGGCGCCTGCACGATGGTGCTCGCCTCGAAGGCGGGGGAGGACCCGGCCGCCGAGGCGCTGCGCCGCCTCGGCGTCATGCGCGTGGCGACGAAGTACCCGCGGACCGCCGCCCGCTACTTCGAGGACACCGGCCGCCAGGCCGAGATCGTCGAGGTGAAGGGCTCGGTCGAGCTCGCCCCGCTGACCGGGCTCGTCGAGGCGATCGTCGACCTCACCGCGACCGGCACGACGCTGCGCGAGAACGGGCTCGTCGTCCGCGAGGAGATCGCCCGCTCGACGGCCCGCCTCATCGCCAACCCCGTGTCCCACAAGCTGCGAGCCAAGGAGATCGACGCCGTGCTGGAGGCCCTCCGTGCGCGTTGAGCGCTTCGCCGGCGCCCCGCCGGCCGAGCTGGCCGCCCGCGTGCGCGCGCTCGTGCCCGCCGGCGCCTCGGTCGCCGAGCCGGTCCGCCGCATCGTCGAGCGCGTCCGCGCCGAGGGCGACGCCGCCGTGGGGGGGGGGGGGGGGGGGGGGGG
>JADGIB010000236.1 GCA_019683665.1 Solirubrobacteraceae bacterium | reverse complement strand
GCCCCGGTGTGGGCCTCACGCCCTTCCGCCGGGGGGGGGGCGCCGGGTCGGGCCCGCGGGGGGGGGCGCGACGCCCTGCTCCGCGGCCTCCCGGCCGCGGCGGACGACCGCGCCTAGACCGCCTGCGGGAAGGCGAAGACGCCGTCGGGGTCGACGGCGCGCTTGATCGCCCGCAGGCGCGGATACGCCGTCCCGTAGTAGGCGGTGCGCCAGTCCTTCAGGCTGCGGTCGGGGAAGTTCTGGTAGGCCTGCGACGACGCGAACGGGCGGACCTCGTCGTCGAGGCGGGCCAGCCAGTCGAGGTTGCGCCGGACGGTCCGGCGGGTGTCGCGCCCGGTCCAGGACGCGTCCAGGGCCATGAGCCAGACGGCGTCGCGGTGGACGAACGCGGTCGCGTCGACCGGCACCCGGCCGATCGCGCCGCCCCACGCGAAGAGCGCGACCCCGCCGCCGTCGCGGTTGCGGCTGCCCGGGTAGCGGGCGACGCCGCGGGCGATGGCGTCGAAGGCGGCCTCGGGCAGCGGCTCGGTCACGAACGCGGACCGGACCGCGAAGCGGTCGACCGGGGTGCTGTGGAAGAAGTGCTCCTTCGCCTGCCAGAACGTCCGCTGCGCGATGAGCTGCCGGGCCGGCCTGGCCGTCGCCAGCACCGGCTCCAGCAGCGTCCGCAGCTCCTCGACCGGGCCGAAGAGCTGCCCGAGCGCGGTGACCGTCGCCGCGCGGCCGTCGGAGCCCATCCCCATCCGGCACGAGAGCCGGTCGGGCGCGGCGCGGACCATCTCCTGCAGGGCGGCCATGACGGCCGGCGCGTGGCGGGCGTCCCAGGCGAGGTCGTAGAGCGCGACGTCGCCGAGCGGCGACGTGCGGAACCGCAGCTGGGTGACGATGCCGAAGTTCCCGCCGCCCCCGCCGCGCAGCGCCCAGAACAGGTCCGGGTTCTCGGTCGCGCTGCACGTGCGCACCTCGCCGTCGGCGGTGACGATCCGGGCCGCCTCGAGCGCGTCGCAGGTGAGCCCGAGGCGGCGCGACGAGAACCCGAAGCCGCCGCCGAGCGTCAGCCCCGCGACGGCGACCGTCGGGCAGCGCCCCGCGGAGATGCCGACCTCGTGCGGCTGCAGGGCCGCGTAGATCATCGTGTTGCGCGCGCCCGGGTCGCAGGTGAGCGTCCCGGTCGCGTCGTCGACGTCGACGCGGTGCATCCCGCCGAGGTCGATGAGCAGGCCCGGGGTGGTCGAGAACCCGGCGTAGCTGTGGCCGCCGGACCGGGCCGCGAGCGGGAGCCGCCGGTCGCGCGCCCAGCGCAGCGCGCGCTGGACGTCGCGCTCGGTGGCGCAGCGGACGATCCCCATCGGCGGCGGGTCCGCGTAGCGGCGGTTCCACGGCAGGCGCAGCCGGGCGAAGTCGCGGTCGCCGGGCCGCACGAGGCGACCGTCGAGGTCGCGGGCGAGCGCGCGCCAGGCGCGCTCGGAGGGCTGCGGGAGGCGCGGGCGCCCGAGCGCGTCGAGCTCGACGAGGCGCCCGCCGAGGAGGACGCCGGCCGCACCGGCTGCGGTGCGGACGAACCGGCGTCGCGTGATCGTGTCTGGCATTCGGTGGTGGATCAGCGCTGCAGCGGCCACTCGCCGGTGGCCGCGTTGTAGTACTGCAGGCCCGGCGCGGGCGACGGCACGTCGGGGACGGCGAAGCGGCGGTGCGCCTGCTCGGGCGTCGGGGTGCCGTTGATGACGGCGTCGAGCTGCGGGTAGTCGTCGGCGGAGACCGTGCGCCCGTCGGCGGGGATCCAGTCGGCCGCCCAGCGCGGCGGCTCGCCGGCGAAGAGGTCGATCTGGCCGACCACCGGCTCGGAGATGATCGTCCCGGCGACGCACGCCATCCAGGTCAGCCCCTGCGGCGCCGCGAGGTTCGGCAGTGTGACGGTCATCTGGTCCCAGGCGAAGGGGACGCGCTCCGCGCGCAGGCGATCCTGGATCGTGAGCGTGCGCCCGTCGGCGGGGACCCAGCCGGGGTCGCTGAAGCCGATCGCGCCGGCCGGCCGCCACAGGTCGACCTCGCCGACCGTGCACGGGCCGAGGTCCCCCTCCCGCGGCATCCGACCGTGCACGCACGCGTACCAGGTCGTGCCCGGCGCGGGCGAGGGCAGGTTCGGCAGGGCGGTCGTGCGCACGACGTCGCCGCCGTAGGCGCTGCCGAAGATCGACGCGACCTCCAGGTACTCCAGGGACGGGAGCGTGCGGCCGTCGGCGGGCAGCATGTTGCGCACCGGCCGGTCCGTGGCCATGAGCTGGAGCTGGCCGACGGTGCAGTCGGTCGCGCCCGTCCCGGCGTTGTCGATGAACAGCGTCGCGCGCCCGAAGCGGCGCGGGATGCGCCGGTCGAGCTGGGCGTGCAGCTGCGGCAGCCCCGGGCCGAGCGCCGCGAGGCGGCGGACGGTGAAGCGCAGCGTGCGGCGGGCGCGGTCGTAGGCGGGCCGGCGCAGCTCGAGCGCGATCGTGTCGCGCGAGCGGTGCGCGCCGTCGATCACGAGCGCGGCGTTCGGCGCGATGCGGGCGAAGTCCAGGTCCGACCAGGCCCCGACGAGCTGCGAGGTGAGCACGTGGCCGGCGTTGCGGTCGGGCCGGTCGGTGAACCAGGTCGCGCGCCGGTCGACGCCTCGCAGGGTGAGGTGGAGCGCGCCGCCCGACTGGCGCAGGGTGCCCCGCTGCGCGCCGACGGTGAACAGCAGGGAGGCGTCGGCGGGCACGCCCGGCAGCGGGGCGGCCGGCGCGGGCGAGGCGGCGGTGGCGGCGAGGAGGGCGGCGAGGAACGCGAACAGCAGACGAGGTGTGCGGGGCATCCGAGGAACCTGGGTCGGTGGCGCGTCGCCGCGCAGTATCGGCGCGTCGCCGCTCGTCCTTGAGCCCTGCGCTCAGGACGTCGGCGCGAGCCGCCGCGCGACCGCCTTGCGGCCCTCCTCGGCGGCGACGACGAGCGGCGGCCAGAGCGCGAGCGCCAGCCAGTGCCACCCGGTCAGCGGGGCGGTGTGGAAGACGTCCTGCAGGCCGGGGACGTAGGCGATCAGGGCGACCATCGCGACCTCGACGGCGACGCCGACGAGCAGCAGCCGGTTCGTGCGCCAGCCGACCCGGCGCAGCGACAGGCGGTTCGTCCGCCAGGCCAGGCCGGCGCCGACCTGCGCCATGACGATCGCGGCCATCGCCATCGTCGTCGCCTCGCGGTAGGTCGTCCCGGCGTCCGACAGCGCCTCCCACGGCCGCCAGCCGGCCAGCCAGAAGGCGAACAGGAAGCTCGCCATCGCGGCGAGGCCCTCGAGCGGGCCGATCCAGCCGAAGACGCGCCCGAGCGTCGCCCGGTTGAGCAGGTGCTCGCCGCGCGGGCGCGGCGGCCGGGCCATCGTGCCCGGCTCGGGGCGCTCGGTGCCGAGGCCCATCGCCGGGATCTGGTCGGTGCCGAGGTCGATGGCCAGGACCTGCATGACGACGAGCGGCAGCGGGACCGCGCCGCCGGACAGGCCCCAGACGAGGAACGGGACGAGCTGGCCGACGTTCGAGCAGAAGTGGTAGCCGGCGAAGCGCCGGATGTTGTCGTAGACGGCGCGCCCCTCCTCGATCGCGGCGGCGACCGACGCGAAGTCGTCGTCGAGGAGGATGAGGTCGGCGGCCTCCTGGGCGACCTCGGTGCCCCCGCGCCCCATCGCGATCCCGATGTCGGCGTGCTTGAGCGCGGGCGCGTCGTTGACGCCGTCGCCGGTCATCGCGACGACCTCGCCGTCCTCGCGCAACAGCTGGGCGATGCGCAGCTTCTGCTCGGGGTCGATGCGGGCGAAGATCACCTCCCGCTCGCGCAAGCGGGCGCGCAGCGTCGCCTCCTCCATCTCGACGAGCTCGGCGCCGGTGATGACGTCGACGTCGCCCTCGACGAGGCCGATCCGCCGGCCGATCGCCTCCGCGGTGCGGCCGCTGTCGCCGGTGACCATGATGAGCCGGATGCCGGCCTCTCGGCAGCGGCGCACGGCGTCCGGCACCGACGGGCGCGGCGGGTCGATCATGCCGACGAGCCCGAGCAGCTCGAGGTCGCGCTCGATCGCGTCGGCGTCCTCGCCGGTCCCGTCGGGCAGGACCCGGCGGGCGATCGCGAGCACGCGCAGCGCGTCGCGCTCCATCGCGGCCGCCGCGGTGCGCGCGGCGAAGCGCTCCGCGGCGCTCGCGGTGGTGCGCGGGAGGACGACCTCGGCGGCCCCCTTGACGTAGGCGACGCGGCGGTCGCCGTCGAGGTGGACGCTCGTCATGCGCTTGCGCTCGGAGCTGAACGGCACCTCGAACAGCCGCGGGGCGCGGGCGGCCTCCTCCTCGTGGCGCAGGCCGCCCTTGGCGGCGAGGACGACGAGCGCGGCGTCGGTCGGGTCGCCGATCGCGGTCCACCCGTCGTCGCCGTGGACGAGCCGGGCGTCGTTGCAGAGCATCCCGGCCCGCAGCAGGCCGGCCAGCGGCCGGGGGTCGACGACGGCGCCGCCGGACCAAAAGCGGCCGAACGGCTCGTAGCCGGCGCCCTCGACGGTGAGCTCGCCGCCGGGGGTCCAGACGCGCGTGACCGTCATCTCGTTCTCGGTCAGCGTGCCGGTCTTGTCGGTGCAGATGACGGTGGTCTCGCCGAGCGTCTCGACCGACGACAGGTGGCGCACGAGCGCGTTGCGGCGGGCCATCCGCTGGGTGGCGAGCGCGAGCGAGAGCGTGACGGTCGGCAGCAGCCCCTCCGGGACGAGCGCGACGGTGACGCCGATCGCGAACACGAGCCGGTCGGTGACGTCCATCCCGGCGAAGCCGGCGACGGCGAAGAAGACGACGCCGATCGTGACGGCGATGAGCGCGACGACCCGGGTCAGGTGGTCGAGCTCGCGCTCGAGCGGCGTGCGGTCGCGCGGCGCGCGTTGGGCGAGCGCGGCGATGTGCCCGAAGCGGGTCCCCATGCCGGTCGCGGTGACGACCGCCTCGGCCGTGCCGGCGGTGACGTACGTGCCGGCGAACACCTCGCGCTCGGGGGCGACGGGGGTGGACTCGCCGGTGAGCGCGGACTCGTCGACGCGCAGGTCGCGGGCGAGGACCAGCTCGGCGTCGGCGGCGACCCGGTCGCCCGGCTCGAGCAGGAGCAGGTCGCCGGGGACGACCTCCTCGCCGGGGATCTCGGCCGTCTCGCCGTCGCGGCGGATGCGGACGCGCTGGGGCAGCATCCGGCGCAGCGCGGCGACGGCCCGCTCGGCGCGCTCCTCCTGCAGGTAGGAGAAGACCGCGTTGACGAGGATGACGACGACGATCGCGGCGGCGAGCTGCGGCATCCCGGCCAGGAGCGCCAGCCCGGCGCCCGCCCACAGCAGGAGCGCGAGGAGCTGGACGACGTTGGCCAGGAAGCGGCGCAGCCGCGACGGCCCCTTCGTCTCGGCGATCGCGTTCGGCCCAACCTCGGCCAGGCGCCGCTGCGCGACGGCGCTGCTCAGGCCCGCCGCGGGCGCGCGGCCACATCCCCCTGCGCCTGGGGGCTCCGATGCGGAAGGGCCGGTGGGCACGTCTGGCCTCCACCGTCGGGCATCCGGCGGCCGCCGTCATCCGCAGATGCCCGCACGCCGCGTGCGGGGCGACCACGGACGCGGCGGGTCAGCGGGGCGCGCGCACCCGGTGCCAGGTCAGCAGCCGCGCCTGGGCCGGGGCGATCCCCGACGGCGAGGGCGATCGACCGGGGCAGGCGGGCGG
>JADGIB010000235.1 GCA_019683665.1 Solirubrobacteraceae bacterium | reverse complement strand
CCGCCAGGCCCCGTCGAGCGTCGACGGGGCCGAGGTGCTCGAGGGCCGGCCGGCCGAAGCGCTCGCGGCCCGCAGCGCGGAGCTCGACGTGCTCGTCGTCGGCTCGCGGGGCTGGGGGCCGGTGCGGCGCCTGCTGCTCGGCTCAACCTCGGAGCGGCTCGTGCGCGAGGCCGTCGGCCCGGTCCTCGTCGTCCCGCGCGGCGACCGCTAGCGGCCCCCGCCCGTCGCGAAGCCGTCGCCGAGGACGCCGAGCGCCTTCAGCGCGTCGGCCGCGTTGCGGACGAGCGACAGGTAGGTTGCCCAGGCGCCGAGCAGCACGGCACGGAACGCCCGGGTGGTCGAGAGCAGGGACATCCGGCGCCACCTGGGTTCGGCGGCCGGCGCGCGCCCTCCCGACCTCCCCGAGATCACCACATGGACCCCGAGATCGTCAGCTCCAACCACCGGGCCGGCCTGATCCTGCTGGCCGGCTTCCTGGCCTCCTTCGTCTTCATCCGCTTCTCGACGCGGATGATGCGCAACCCGAAGTACCCGTGGTGGCCCGGGTCGATCAAGACCGAGGGGATCCACATCCACCACCTCGTCTTCGGGATCATCCTGATGATCGTCGTCGGCTTCGTCCAGTTCACGTTCGAGCCGGGGAGCCCGTGGCTGGAGATCCTCGCCGCCCTGTTCGGCATCGGCGTCGGGCTCACCGTCGACGAGTTCGCGCTGTGGCTCTACCTCGACGACGTGTACTGGACCGAGGAGGGGCGGGCGTCGGTCGACGCCGGCGTCCTCTGCGCGCTGCTCGGCGGCCTCGTGATCCTCGGGTTCGTCCCATCCTACGACGACAACCCGGTCGTCATCGTGCTCATCGTCCTCGAGCAGCTCGTGTGGGCCTCGATCATCATCGCCAAGGGGAAGGTGCGCCTGGCGGTGATCGGGCTGTTCGTCCCGATCGTCGGGCAGATCTCGGCGATCCGCCTGGCCCGCCCGAACTCGTGGTGGGCGCGGCGCTTCTACGACCCCGAGACGCCGAAGGGAGCGCGCAAGCTCGCGAAGGCGACGGCGCGGGCCGAGAAGTGGGACGCCCGCCGCCAGCGCTGGCTGGACGTCATCGGCGGCCGGCCGCACCTCGTGCGCGAGACCGGCGGCGGCGAGGACGACGGCGACGCCTGACCCGGCCGCGGAGGGAGCTCCGCGGACCCGGGCGGCCGCCCGGGCCCGCGGAGCGGAGGAGAGTCGGTCGGTGAGGTACCCGTGCGCCCGGCGCGGCCAAACCGGGCGGGGCGCGGCGGGTCCCGGATCGGACCGGGCGGCGGGCTACTCGAACTCGCGCAGGTAGCGCTCGAACTTGCGGAGGTGGCCCTCCTCGTCGCGCAGGATCTCGATCACCATGTCCTGCGTCGCCCAGTCGACGCCGTCGCAGGCCTCGATGATGCGGTTGTAGTGCGCGATCGCGCCGCTCTCGGCCTCGATCACGCCGCGGATCACGGTCGCGACGTCGGCCGGGTCGGCGGGGGGCTGCAGGAAGCTCTGGGTGGCGGTGAACTCGGCCGAGCCGGGCGGGGTGCCGTACAGCTCCTTGATGCGGCGGGCGAACGCGCGCGCGTGGCCGAGCTCCTCGTCGACGTCCTCGTCGAGCGCCTCGGCGATCTCCTCGGCGCGGATGCCGTCGAGGTTCGACGCGTTCGCGAGATAGCTCATGACCGTCTCGATCTCCATCCAGTACGCCTGGGTGAGGAGCTCGACGATCTCCTCGCGCTTGGCGGCGTTGGCCTCGGCGAGGATGCCGGCGCCGGCGTGCTTGGTCGTGGCCATGGGCAGCTCCTTCGGACAGGTGGTCGTTACTGCCCAGGGACTATAACAACTCGCGCAAAATAACGTCCGAGTCAAAGATGTCCCGGCGTCCGGGCACGACGAAACGCCGCGCGGGGCGCGGCGTGACCGGCGAGGACGGGCGTGCGGGCGGCGGCTCAGGCGCGCGACGAGCCGGCGACGGCGACGTCGTCGATCTCGCGCTGGGCGCACCAGGTGACGAAGCGGCCCTCGGGCGTCTGCAGCCACTCGTGCAGCGCGCGCTCGAAGCGCTGCCACTGGCGGGCGCGGGCGCCCAGCCGCGGGAAGTCGGTGCGCTCGGGTTCGGGGACGTGCTCCATCGGCGGCACATATTAGGGCACCCGAAGCAGGGTTGCCTAATTCGGCGCCCGCGCCGCCGGGAGCGGCGGCGGGCTAGAGCGCCTGGACGAGCCGCATCGCGGCCAGGAGCGCCGCGTTGGCGCGCTTCAGCGTCCGGTTCGCGCGGGCGATGATCCGGTTCGTCCGGGCCACCGAGCTGCGCCCGGCCGACTTCATCGCGAGGTCGATCCGGCGCGTCGCCGTCGCCTCGAGGTCGAGCCCGCGCAGCAGCGCCCGGCGCGCCTCCTCGCCCTGCGGCGTCGAGGGCTCCTGGCCGAGGAGCAGCGCCTGGAAGGTCCGCACGGCCCGGCCGACGGCCCGCACCTTCGCGCGCCCGGCCCTCGTCGCGCGGTCGCGGCGGTTGAAGCTCTGGATCGCCCGCGACGCCGCCCGCTCCTTCGCGGCCAGGGCGTCGAACGCGGCCGGGATCGCGGCCTTCATCGCGGCGTCGTCGGCGACGGCGGCGCCCGGGGCGGCCAGCAGCGCCCCGCAGACGGCGGCGACGGCGGCGGATCGGACCAGCGGCGTGCGCATCGAATCGGCTCCTTCTCGGTGGACGGCGTCTCCCGGGGCCGGGTATGCCCGCCGCCGCCCCGGTCTAGCCGTCGAGCGTGTCCGCGAGCGTCGCGAGGTCGGGGACGACGAGCGCCGGCGCCGCCGTCGTGCCGGCCGTCGTGCCCTGGCCGCGGCGGTCGACCCAGACGCTCGCGAGGCCGAGCTCGCGGGCGGGCTCGTGGTCGTGGTAGAGGCTCTGGGCGACGTGGAGGATCCGCTCGCGGGGGACGCCGGCGCGCCGGAACGCCTCCTCGAACATCCGGTGGTCGGGCTTGTAGGCGCCGACCTGCTCGGCGGTGACGATCTCGTCGAAGCGCAGGCCGAGCTGCGCCTGGCTGCCGGCGAACAGGTCGTCGTCGCAGTTGGTGACCACGATGAGCCGGTAGCTGCGCTGCAGCCGGGCCAGGGCCTGCGCCGAGTCGGGGAACGGCGGCCAGGTGCCGACCGAGCCGCCGGCGGCGTCGGCCTCCTCGTCGGAGACCGGCGAGGCGCCGAGCTCCTGCGCGATGCGGCGCAGCGCGTCGCCGACGACCTCGCGGTAGCGGCGGTGCCGCCCGTGCTCGAGCTCGCGCTCGACGCGGGCGTACAGGTCGAGCAGCTCGGCGTCGGACACCTCGCGGGTGCCGTGGGCGGCGAGCACCGGCCGCAGCGCGTCGACGAGACCGCGGTCCCAGTCGATGATCGTGCCGTAGCAGTCGAACGTGAGGACGTCGTAGGCGGTGGGGTCGAGCGCGCGCATCGCGCGCAACCCTACGTCACGGGACGATCGCCTGCGCGGCGACGAAGCAGCTGTTCTGGGCCGGGTCGGGGTCGTTGACCTTCCAGCGGGAGCTGACGAGCAGGCGCGCGCCGCTCGGGAAGGCGACCGCGAGCATCCCGTTGTTCGGCAGGTCGGCCGACACCGGGCCGAGGGCCTGGCCGCGGGCGCTGTCGGTCGACGCCTCGCGCAGCGTCACCGTCGCGCCCTGCTCGGTGTCGACGGTCAGCGACCGGGCGCCGTTCACCGCGGCCTGGCAGGTGAGCGAGACCGTGCCGAGGCCGGGGACCGCGAAGGCGGTCGCGTCGTGGCCGGCGGCGGCGTCGGAGCCGCGCCAGGCGATCGACCCCGAGCGGGCCAGCGGCGTGAGCGCGCTGGCCAGCGACTGCGTGACGAACGTCGCCTCGACGTGGCAGGACTCGTCGCTCTGGCGGCTGAAGTCCCACTGCCACGTGAGCCGCAGCGTCGTCGGGGCGGCGAGGTCGGCCGGCGCGGGCGACCCGAACGGGCCGCGGTCGGAGATGATCCCGTCGAACTCGCCGGTCGAGTGCTTCTCCGGCGGCCAGAACTTGTTCAGGCCCTCGCGGAAGTCGCGGCCGCTCGTGGCGGTGCGGACGGCCTCGCGGATCGCCTTCTCGGTGTTCTCGGACCAGTCCTTGTAGGTCCAGTTCATCATCGAGACCTCGCGCCCGAGGTCGTCGGGGTAGAAGCGGATCCACTGGGCGTCCGGGCGGCAGACGATCTCGCCGTAGCCGATGCCGGGGGCGACGAACCCGGCGACGTCGCGGCCCTCCCAGGCGCCGCCGGACCAGTCGACGGTCGCGTGCTGGGCGATGAGGCCGGTGGCGGGGGCGCTCGGCGCCGACGGGGCCGCCGGCGCCGAGGCGGCCGCCTCGCTGGCGCCGGGGGCGAAGGCCAGCGGCTGGCGCGCGACCGCCGCCGCGCCGTGCGAGCGCCCGTCGACGCGCAGCGTGTAGGCGCCGGGCCGCAGCGGGCCGGCGAGCGGGAGGTCGACCATCCGCTGGCCGCGGAACGCGCCGGGCACGGTCGCCTGCGCGACGGTGGCGCCGGAGCCGTCGAGCAGGCGGACGCGGACGTTCGCGACCGCCTCGCGGTCGACCGTGCGCAGGAGGAGCCGGACGCCGCCGTCGTTGTCGCCGGTCAGCGTGCTCAGCGGGGCGGCCCGGACCGGCAGCGACGGGCGGTGCATCTCCCAGGTCCGGGCGACCGCGGTCCGCCGGGCGCAGCCGGCGCGCCGGCCGGTGGCGGTGAGGCGGTAGCGGCCGCGGCCGATCGGGCGGCCGTCGACCGGGCGCAGCGCGACGGCGATCCGCCCGGCGGCCAGGCGCCCGGCGATCGAGCCGGTCGCGACCGTGCGCCCGCCGCGCGACAGGCGCACGCGCACGTCGGAGACCGTCGCGCCGCGGCGGGCGCGGACGACCGCCATCGGGTCGTCGCGCAGGACGGTCGGGTCCGACGACGGCAGCGAGACGGCGAGGGGGAGGGGCGAGCAGCCCGGCGCCGCGGCGGCCGGGGCCGCGGCCGCGCCGAGCGCGAGGGCCGCGAGCGCGGCGGCGGTCGGGAGCGGAAAGGGGCGAAGCGCGGTCATCCTCGGTCCATGACTCGTATCGGCAGTCCGGCGCCCCGGCGCGAGGGGCGACGGGACCACCGTACCGACGGCGCCGCGCCGCCCGGCACCCTCCGCGCCGCCGCCCCGGCGCGATTGTCGGATTCCGGTCGCGATGCGCCCGCGATCCGACAACGGCGGCGCGGGCCGTCAGCCCGGCGCGGTCCGGCCCTGGCGGCGCGCGGCGTCGAGCGCGGCCTGGACGCGCTGGCGGTCCTCGTCGGTCAGCGAGGTCTGGATGACCGTCCCGGGGACCCGCACCTGGGCCAGCAGCGCGTCGGCCTCGGCCGTGACGACGAGCAGGATGAGCGCGGCGCGGCCCGGCTCGAGCTGCTCGCCGAGCTCGCGCAGGAAGCGGTCGTCGATGCCCGGGTCGGTGGCCGCGCCGGTGAGCGCGCCGGTCGCCGCGCCGGCCGCCGCGCCGAGGGCCGCGCCCAGCAGCGGCGGGAGGAAGAGCAGGCCGATGACGCCGCCCCACAGCGCGCCGCCGGCCGCCCCGATGACGGCCATCGACGGCTGGTGCAGGCGCACCCGCCCGTCGCGCTCGCGCTCGACGACGACCATGTCCTCCAGCTCGAGGAGGTGCCGGCGGACCGCGGCGCCGCCCGGGGGGGCGGCGGCCCGCGCGGGGGGCCCGGGGTGGGGGGGCGGTGGCTTATACACATCTGACGCGGGCG
>JADGIB010000234.1 GCA_019683665.1 Solirubrobacteraceae bacterium | reverse complement strand
AAGGCCGCGATCACGGCGCGGATCGACGACGCCCGGCAGGCGATCGCGTCGGCGCGCGACGACTACGTCCGCTCCGTCCAGCCGAAGCTGCGCGAGCTCGCGGGCACGCTCGGCTCGATCGACCGCGGGGCGGAGGCGATCGCCCGGGACCTCGCGAGCGCCTCCTCGTCGCTCACGGGGTCGGGGTCGGTGCTCGCGGCGCTGACGAGCGCGCAGCAGACGACGGACGGCCTGGCGGAGGGCCTGCGCACCTCGGCCGGGCACCTGGACGCGCTGGCCGGCGCGCTGGGCACGGCGGCCCGGACGGGGGACCTGCGCACGGTCACCGAGATCGTGGGCTCGGACGCGGCGAGGGCCGCGATGCGGTTCACGCAGCCCGTCGGCCTCGAGACGATCCCGGTCTTCGAGATGACGACGTTCGGCGCCCAGATGTCGCCGTTCTACACCGTGCTCGGCCTCTGGGTGGGCGCGCTGCTGCTCTCGGTGCTGATCCGCACCGACGTCGCGCCGGGGTCGGTGTCGCTGCGCCGCCCGCTGAGCGCGGCGCAGGCGTACTTCGGGCGCTACGGGCTCTTCGCGCTGCTCGCGCTCATGCAGAGCACGCTGCTGTACGTCGGCCTGATCGGGTTCGTCGGCGTCCGCCCGGTCCACCCGTTCCTGCTCATCCTCACCGGGTGGGTGATGTCGCTCGTGTTCTCGCTCATCACCTACACGCTCGTCCTGTCGTTCGGCGAGGCGGGCAAGGCGCTCGCCGTGTTCCTCCTCGTCGTCCAGATCTCGGCCGGCGGCGGCGCCTACCCGCTGTCCGTGCTGCCCGAGTGGTTCCAGCACATCAGCCCGTTCCTCCCGGTGAGCCACGCCACCGACGCGGTCCGGTCGGCGATCGCCGGCATCTACGACGCCGACCTCTGGATCAACCTCGGCCAGCTCGCCCTGTTCATCCCGGTCGCGCTGCTGATCGGGCTCGTGCTCCGGCTCCCGCTGCGCAAGGTCAACGCGAAGCTCAACGAGGCGCTGGAGTCGACGAAGCTCATGAACTGAGCGGCGATCGGCCGCTGCCGCCGTTCGCGCGCATACATTCCGCGCATGGCGCACTATGGAGCCGGCGAGCCGTGGCGGCAGCGCATCGACGAGCAGATCCGAGCCTGGCGCGAGCGGTGCATCATCCAGGACCGGTCGCTCGTCAAGCCGGACAGCGCGGCGTGGACGCCGGCCAACGTCGACGAGGTCATCGCCCGGGTGCTCGATGACCCGATCCAGGGCGAGGGGTCCTTCGGCGAGAAGCTGACGCGACAGCTCGAGAACTGCTCGACCGATGTCCGCCTCGTCGCCTACGAGGCGCTGGCGGTCCACTTCCTCTTTCCGAGGAACGTCTCCGGCCCCAGCAAGCGCGACGTGCTCAGCCGGGTCGGAGCTGATCTCGGCAGTGCCTCACGGCAGGACCTGGAGCGCCTCCACGCCGCGCTCGACCACGGCATCGGGAGCGGCGGAACGCGATTCAACATCCGTCGCGATCTCCAGGTCGGGCTCCTGCTGCGCTTCGTGCAGTCGTTGAAGCGCCTGTCGGAGGCGGACCGGCGCACGACGATCGACGATCCGGAGGCGACGCGCGCGATCGTCGACCAGCTCGAGCAGCGCGGCGAGCCGATGCGTCACGTCCTGCTCCACCTCCTGCACCCCGACGAGTTCGAGCGCATCGCCAGCGGCACCGACAAGGAGCAGATCGCGCAGGCTCTCGGCGAGTCGGGGGACCCCGAGGACGTCGATCGCCGTCTGCAGGCCATCCGCCGCCGGCTCGCCGACGAGCTGGGCGACCCCGGATTCGACTTCTACGAGCCGCCGGTGGTCACGCGCTGGCGAGCCAGCTCGGGCACCCCGGCGGTGCTCGCCGTCTACATCGGCGATCGGTCGAAGGCGAACTTCGATCTGGCGCTGGCCGGCGAGAACCGCTGGGGCTTCCGGGAGGCGAGCGCGGCGACCCGCGCCGGCGCCGCGGGGGACCTCGTCGTGTTCGCCCAGGACGTCCCGGGCGGCCCGCGGGTTCCGATCGACGCGTGGCTCGGGCAGCGCTTCGCCCGCGTCGTCGTCGCCCGGGCCACGGGCCCGGTGGTTCACGACACCTCGCGGGTGTGGCCGACGGAGACTCCGGGCGGGCCCACCGAGTGGCCTGAGGTCATCGAGCTCGAGTTCCTCGGCGAGCACCGGGACGTGCCGGTCAAGGACGCGTCGATCTCGCGCGAGCTCGCGCTGGCGTTGCGGAACGCCGGATGCACGAGCCGTCCGGTCCGTCTGGCGACGGACACGTCATCGATCCTCGCCGTCGGCCAGGCGCCGCCGTCGCAGAACGCCGCGGCGCCCACCACGATCCGAGCGGCGGCGGATGGGTTCACCGACGCGGTGAGCCACTCGAACCTGCGGTTCGGCGACCCGTTCTTCGCGCGAGCCTTCCTCGCCGCCCTCGTCGCGAAGCGGTTCGTCCTGCTGGCCGGCCTGTCGGGGTCGGGGAAGACGCAGATCGCCCGGCGGCTCGGGCAGTGGTTCAGCTCGGCCGCCCAGGTCCGATACGCCGTGGTCCCCGTTCGGCCCGACTGGTCGACGCCCGACGCGGTCCTCGGCTACGAGGACGCCTTGGCGGAGCCGACCTCCGACGGTCGACGACCCTGGGCCGTCACGAGCGTCCTGAAGCTCATGCTGCAGGCACGAACCCATCCGGACCAGCCGTTCCTCCTCGTGCTCGACGAGATGAACCTCGCTCACGTCGAGCGGTACTTCGCCGACTTCCTCTCCGGGATCGAGTCCGGCGAGAACGTCGTTCCCCACGTGCGTCTCGAGGAGGACGGCCGGTGGCGGCTCGAGCCCGGCAACGACCCGTTGCTGCCGATCCCCGACAACCTCTTCGTCGTCGGGACCGTGAACATCGACGAGACGACGTTCGGCTTCTCGCCCAAGGTCCTCGATCGCGCGTTCGTGTTCGAGTTCGACGTCCGGACCGAGGAGCTCACCGCTGACCTGCGGCCGCTGCAGAACGCGCCGGTCGGCGCGCCCGGCGACCTGGCCGCCATCGTGGACAGGAGCCGCGACGCGGGCTGGCACACCACCCATCCGCACCCCAGCGCCGACCTGATCTTCGGCCTGATCAGGGACATGCATCGGCCGCTCAGCTCGCTGGGGCTGGGGTTCGGGCACCGCACGGTCCAGGAGATCATGCGGTTCGCCGCGGCGGCCGAGGCGGTGGGCATCGACGATCTCGGGTACGTCCTCGACCGCATCGCCCTGACGAAGATCCTGCCGCGCGTCCACGGGCCGTGGCGGCTGTTGCGGCCGGTCGTCGACGACCTGCGGAAGCTGTGCGAGGGCGGCGACGACCGCCCCGCCATGCCGCTCACCTCCGCCCGCCTGGAGCGCCTGGCTCGACAGGGCGAGGTGAGCCAGTACGTGACCTTCCTGTCATGACGAACGCCCACGTGCTCGCCACGTGGGACGCCGAGGGTCGCCGGGGACCCGTCCTGCGGGTGTGGCCGCGCGCCGGCGCGTCGATCGCGGAGGAGCAGGGACTGCTGACCGTCGTCGAAGGGGCCACCTACGGCTTCAGCCTGGACGCCGAGACTGGGGTTCGCTGGGAGCCCGCGGGTCACGTCGAGGCGCTGGACGAGACCGGACGCTCGGGGTTCATCCGGACGCGCGAGGCCGTCGGCCGGCTCGAGCTCGTCGCGCGTGCGACCGACGACGACCGCACGTGGAGGGCGGAGCTCGAGGTCCGGCCGAGGAAGCTCGCGAGCGACGAGTACGAGGCGCTGTGGCGCGAGATCAGCGAGTTCGCGGCCGAGGCGACGGTGCAGGGGTTTGCGCCGTCGTTCGCCGAGCTCGCGACCGCGGAGGCGAGCGCATCGCTGCGATATGCGCGAGTCGCGCAGATCGCCGCGGTCATGGCCAGCCCCTTGGTCGTCGCCGGGCTCGAGCAGATCGTGCGCCGGCCGCATCGGGAGTGGCGTCCACGGCCGGTCGAGTGGTCGCCCGGTCAGCAGATGCCGCTGGGACGCGGCGTCCGGCGGTCGCTCCTCAGACCTGGACCTCGCGTCCGCACGCCGGTCGGGTGGCTGCCGCGGCGTCTGGAGCGGGAGGTCCCCGAAGTCGACCTCGACACGTCGCCGAACCGCTTCGCCCGATGGGTCATCGACCGGTGGCTGGCCGACGTCGACGCCTTGACGCTCGTCCGCGGTGGGGACGCGCGGGTCGGACGGACCACGCTCGGCGCTCTGCGCGACCGCCTCGCCCACGTGCTTGCGCAGCCCCCGTTTCGGGACGCGCGTCGGAGCCCGGCGCCGCCGCTGCTCACCCATCCGGTGATCCAGCGGCGCGTCGGATACCGGGATCTCCTCGCCGCGTTCATGCGGGTCGAGCTCGCGCCGGCGCTCGACCCGCAGCTTCCGGATGCCCCGGTGCTCGCGAGCCAGCGCAACGTCGCGACGCTCTACGAGCTGTGGTGCTGCCTCACGGTGATCGCGGTGATCGACGAGGTGCTCGGCGCCCCGAGATCGAGCGCGATCTTCGTCCCGAGCGAGGACGAGACGGCGTTGACGCTGCGCGCCGGGGCACGTCCGGCGGCGTCGTGGACCACCGAGCGCTGGGTGCGGCCCCTCTCGATCGCCCTGTACTACAACCGCACGTTCTCGCCGGGATCGGATCCCGCGACCTGGGACACGTCGTGGTCGGCGGCCATGCGCCCCGACATCTCCGTGCGGGTCGCGCCGTACCGGCAGCCCGATGGAGTCTGGCTGCACTTCGACGCGAAGTACCGCCTGGCGGAGGCCATCCAGGGGGCGGTGGACGACGCGCTCGAGGACGTGGAGGCGGACGACGCGGCGCCTCAGAGCGGCCGGGCCGTCACCCGTGCGGATCTCCTGAAGATGCACGCCTACCGCGACGCGGTCCGCCAGAGCGCCGGGGCGTACGTGCTGTTTCCCGGAGACGGCGACGCCTTCACCCGCCGCCCGTTCGCGGAGGTGCTCCCGGGGATCGGCGCGTTCGCGCTGCGGCCGGGTGAGACCGCCGGGCGGATCGCCCTCCGCGAGCACCTGAGCCGGTTCTTCGAACACGTCGCCGACCCTCTCACCGCCGACGAGCAGATCCGGAGGTTCACCCGCGAGGTCCACGTGTCGCAGGTCGCGGTACCCCCGATCAGCATCCTGTGCGTGCCCGAAGGCGAGATCGACGACGACGAGTGGAGGGCCGAGGCGCGGGATCGGCGCACCCCGGAAGGGTGGCTCTCGTGCCGGCTCCTCGCGGAGCGAGCGCCCGACGGCACGGTGCGGTCCGTTTGGCGGATCCGCGGCTGGGAGATCCGCAGACGCCACCGCGGACTCGCGATCAGCGCGCATCTCGATCGAGTCGATCCCCGCGAAGCCGAACTGGCAGCCAGGCTGCTCGCGGGCGAGCCGGTCGCCGACGAGCCTCGCGTGGTGACCACCGTCGCCGCCGGCCGGTCCGGATCCGCCGGATCGGCTCCCGAGTGACGCCCGGAGCGCGGACGCGCGGCGCAGAGCCTCACCGACGAGAAAAGCCCCGCAGATGCGGGGCTTTCTGATGCCGGAGGAGGGACTCGAACCCCCGACACGCGGATTATGATTCCGCTGCTCTAACCGACTGAGCTACTCCGGCGGGCGGCTAGGAGTGTAGCCCCCAATCGCGAGAAGAGCGTCCCGGGCGTGGGGGGGGGGGGGGGGGGGGGGGGGGGGGGGCCGGGGCGCCGGGGCCCCGCGCGGCGCGCCGCCGCAACTACAAAA
>JADGIB010000233.1 GCA_019683665.1 Solirubrobacteraceae bacterium | reverse complement strand
CCCCCGCCCCCCCCCGCGCCCGCGCGGCTACCGTCAACGGCCGATGGACGGCGCCGAGCTGACCTGCATCGTCCACGTGCACTCGGTCTACTCCGACGGCACGGGGACCGTGGCCGAGATCGCGGCGGCCGCCGCCCGCACTGGCGCGGACGTCGTCGTCGTCACCGACCACGACGACACGCGCGCGGCGGCCGAGGCGGGCTGGCGCGACGGGGTGCTCGTCGCCGCCGGCCACGAGATCTCCCCCGGCCACGGCAGCCACACGCTCGCGCTCGGGGTGCCCCGGCCGGTGCGCCACCGCGGGCGCCCGCTCGCCGCCGTGCTCGACGAGGTCCACGCGGCCGGCGGGCTGGCCTTCGCCGCCCACCCGTTCTCGCGCGGCGGCTGGCTGCTGGGCCGGGCCGGCCGCGCCGCGCCGTTCGGCGACCTGCGCCTCGGCGTCGACGGCATCGAGCTGTGGAGCCTCGTCACCGACACGCTCGAGCACCTCCACTCCCCCTGGCGGCTGCTGCGCTTCGCCCGCGACCCCGACGCGGTCCTCGCCGACCCGCCGGCCGCGAACCTCGCCGCCTGGGACGCGATCGGCGCCCGGCGGCGGATGCCGGCGTTCGCCGGCCTGGACGCCCACCAGTACGGGATCCGCCGCGGCGGGCGGGTCGTCGTGCGCACGATGCCCTACGAGCGGACGTTCGCGCTCCTGCGCACCCACGTCCTGCTCGACGCGCCGCCGACCGGCGACGCGGCCGCCGACACCGCCGCGGTCGGCGCGGCGATGGCGGCCGGGCGGGCGTTCCTGGCCCGCGACTCGCTGGCCGACGCGACCGGCTTCCGCTTCGGCGCCGCGGGCGGCGGGCCGCGGATGGGCGGCGAGGCCCGCTTCGAGGCGCCGGTCGAGCTCGTCGCGCGGGCGCCCGCCGACTGCGAGCTGCGCCTCTGGCGCGACGGGCGCCTCGTCGCCGGCGAGGCGGGCGCGCGCGAGCTGCGCCACGTCGCCCGCGGCCCGGGCGTGTGGCGCGTCAGCGCGCACCTGCGTCACCGCGGGCGGCTGCGCACCTGGGTGCTCGCCAACCCGGTCTACCTGCGCTAGGCGGCGGGCGCTACTCGGCCGACGGGGCCCACTGGGCCTCGGCGAGGTCGCCCTCGGGCATCCCGACCGGGGTCGGCACCTGCGGGGTGTCGCGCAGGTACCACTCGGCGTCGAGCGCCGCCTGGCACCCGGAGCCGGCGGCGGTGATCGCCTGGCGGTAGGTGTGGTCGACGAGGTCGCCGGCCGCGAACACGCCCGGCCGGTTCGTCCGCGTCGAGCGGCCCTGGGTGATGACGTAGCCCTCGTCGTCGAGGTCGATCTGGCCGCGCACGATCGCCGACTGCGGCTCGTGGCCGATCGCGATGAACGTGCCGACGTTCTCGAGCGCCTCGATCTCGCCGGTCTCGACGTTGCGCAGCCGCGCGGTCGGCAGCTGCTGGCCCTCGACGGCGACGAACTCCTCGACGACGTACGGGGTCTTGAACGCGATGTTCTCGATCGCCCGGGCCCGGTCGAGCATGATCTTCGAGGCCCGGAACTCGTGGCGGCGGTGGACGACGTCGACGCGCTCGGCGAACTTCGACAGGAAGATCGCCTCCTCCATCGCCGAGTCGCCGCCGCCGACGATGACGGTGCGCGCGCCCTTGAAGAACGCCGCGTCGCACGTCGCGCAGTAGGACACGCCGCGCCCGCCGAGCTCCTCCTCGCCGGGCACGCCGAGCTTCTTGTGCTCGGCCCCCATCGCGAGGATGACGGTCCGGGCCAGGTGCAGCTCGTCCTCGTCGACCCACACCTTGTGGATGCCGCCGGGCTCGGTCGCGAGCTCGACGCTCGTGGCCATGTCGGTGATGAAGCGGGTGCCGAAGCGCTCGGCCTGGTCGCGCATCGCCTGCATCAGCGCCGGCCCCTGGATGCCCTGCGGGAACCCGGGGAAGTTCTCGACCTCGGTCGTCTGCTGGAGGAGGCCGCCCCAGGCGAAGCCCTCGATGACGAGCGGGTCGAGATTCGCGCGCGCGGTGTACAGGGCCGCCGTGTAGCCGGCCGGGCCGCTGCCGATGATGATGACGTTCTCGATGGGCTGAGTCACTTCACTTTTTATAGTAGCGAGCAGGTCAAACCGCGGCGGCCTCCGCCTTCCAGCGCGCGACCGTGCGCCGCAGCTGGAAGTAGGCGACGATGCCCGGCAGCGTCGGCAGCCAGAACGCGAACGCCCGGTACGTGAGCACCGCGACGATCGCCAGGCTCGACGGGACCCCGAAGGCGATCGAGGCGCCGATCATGCCCCCGTCGACCCCGCCGACCCCGCCCGGGAGCGGCAGCAGGTTCCCGAGCATCCCGACGAAGTAGATCATGATCAGGACGGCCATCGGCGGCGACTCGCCGAAGGCGTGGAAGGCCGCCCACAGGACGGCGATGTTGAAGCCCCAGTAGGCGAACGCGCCGCCGACCGTGCGGTCCGGGTGGCGCATGTGGGCGATCGCGGCGCGCAGGCCGGTCGAGACGGCGGCGGGCACGTTCGCCAGCCGCTGGGCGAGGCGGGCGAAGCGGCCGCCCTCGCGGGTGATGTGCTCGAGGCGGCGCTGGAGGTCCGTCGGCGTCAGCGCGAGCAGGCCGGCGATCGTCATCGCGACGATCCCGAGGATCGCGGGCAGGACGGTGACCGCGAACGGCGCGCTGCCGCTGAAGATCCCGGCGTCGAGGCCGAGGCCGAAGACGACGAGCGCGGCGACGTAGATCCAGTACTGGAGGACGAGGAACGTGATCGTGCGGTCGGCGACCATCCGCCGCGACATGCCCGAGCGGCGCATCGCCCACGCCTGGAGCGCGAGGCCGCCGGCGCCGGCGGCGGCGAACAGGCGCGTGGCCGCGAGCGCGGCCATCGTCACCTGGTAGGCCTCGCTCGGGCGCAGCTCGCGCGGCGCGCCCGGCGAGAAGACGCCGTGGAACTGGAGGACGTAGCCGGCGAACGACAGGCCGGTGCAGACGAACGCGACCGCCAGCCACCACGGGTCGCCGTCGCGGATGCGGTCGATCGTGTCGTCGAGGCCGGCCAGCTGCGGCAGGACGACGACGAAGAACGCGATGACCGACACGACGAAGAGGACGCCGAGCGCCGCCGCCTTGCGGCTGACGCGGATCCGCGGCATCTCCTCGTCCTCGAGGGCCTCCCGCTCGAGCTCGATCGCCGTCTTCGGCGACCACGGCTTCATCGCCTCGTGGCGCTGCTCGCGGACGCGGGCCTCGTCGGACATCCCCGCCTCCGGGCTACCCCGCGGCCCGCGCCTCGAGCGCGCGCACCCCGCGGCTGATCGCCCGCAGCGCGGGCGTGACCGGCCCTTCCAGGCGGCGGATGGCGGCGACGAGCGCGTACCCGGCCAGGAGGTCGACGACGTAGTGCTCGCCGAGGTAGACGAGCGCGAAGCCGAGCGTCAGCGCGTACGCCCAGCCGATCGCGCCCTCGACCGGCCCGGCGTCGGCGAGGACGTGGGCGGCCATCGCCGAGGTCGCGAAGTGCAGCGACGGCATCGCGGCCAGCGGGTTGCCGGCGAGCAGGTTGAACAGCGGCTCCCAGTGCTCGCGCCAGAACGCCTCGCCCTGCTCGACCATGAGCCGCCGCAGCGCGGGCTCGGTCGCCTCGCGCACCTCGATGACGCCGGCCTTGGCCGCGTACCACGGCGGCGCGGTCGGCAGCGCCCAGTAGACGAGGACGCCGAGGTCGAAGACGGCGTAGATGAGCACCGCCCCGCGCTCGAACTGGGAGCGGTGGAACAGGAGCAGGTAGGCGACGGTTGCGTGCGGGACGACGAACCAGATCCAGTGGGCGGCGACGAGGACGCCGTCCAGGCGCCGCAGCCCGCCGCGCCGGGCCAGCGCCCGCTGCAGGCGCACGCCGGGGAGCTGCCCGAGGCCGAGGACGCGGTCGATCGCGACCGGGTAGCGGACGTGGACCCGCCGCTCGAGCGCCTCGGGGTCGTCGTTGGGCATCTCGTACATCGCGAGATAGGCCCACATCTGGAGGACGCAGACGGCGACGTCGCGCTTGCGGCTGCGCGGCACGGCCACGCAGAGGGCGAACGGGGCGGCGCCGGCGAGGCCCGCCACCACCGGTGGCCGCAGACGCAGCTTTCGCCTGACGAGCGGGGCGGCCACGCCCACGGCGACGACGCCCCACGCGACGCCCTTCATGGCGGTCGACAGGCGCACGACTCGGGGAGCATAGTCCCCGTCCCCGACCGACCCGGGCGGCCGTGGACGCATCGCCGCCGGTCAGGCGCCGACGGCGGCGCGCAGCCGCGCCTGCGGCAGGGCGCCGAGCGGGACCGGGGCGCCGTCGACGAGCAGCGGCCCGTGGCGCGACAGGTACGCGTCGGCCTCGGCGACGGGCCCGAGCCGGTCGGCGACGAGGTCCAGCCCGCGCAGCGCGACGCGCTCGTAGTTGGGCTCGGTCGCGTCGAGCGCGGCCGGGTCGGCGACGAGCAGGATGTGGACGGCGAGCGCGGCGCCGGGCGCGGGCACGAGCGTGGCCGGGACCTGCCCGTAGGGCGAGACGTGGCGGGAGTGGACGGCGGCCCAGCCGCGCAGCGTCCCGGCCAGGGCGGCGGCGACCGCGCCCGAGCCGAGCTTGCCGGCGAGCGCGGCGGGCGAGGCGTTCGCCCCGTAGGCGAGCAGCGGCCGCGCGTCGGGGAGCGCGTCCTCGCAGCCGCCCAGGTAGAAGGAGCCGGCGGCGCGGCCGAACGGGTACGTGCCCGGGGCGGGCGCCGGCTCAGCCATGGCGGGCGGCGGCCGCCTCCTCGACGAGCGCGGCGATGAGCCGGCTCGTCTCGTCGGCCTCCGGGTGCCACTGCACGCCGAGCGCGAAGCGGCGGTCGGGGCGCTCGAGCGCCTCGGGCAGGTCGTCCATCGCCGCGCGGCCGGTGACGACGAGCCCCTCGCCGACGCGGTCGACGCCCTGGTGGTGGTGGCTGAGCGCGCGGTGGCGCGTCTCGCCGGCCGCGCGCGCCGCCAGCGAGCCGGGCGCGAGCTCGACCTCGTGGTCGGCGCCCTCGAAGCTGCCGATCGCCCGGCGGTGGTCCTCGTGGCCGTGGCGGTCGGGCAGGTGCTGGATGAGCGTCCCGCCCGCGGCGACGTTCATGAGCTGCATGCCGCGGCAGATGCCCAGGAACGGCAGGTCGCGCTCGAGCGCGCGCCGGGTGAGGGCGAGCTCGAACGCGTCGCGCTCGGGGACGGTCCCCTCGGTGCGCGGGTCGCGCTCGGCGCCGTAGGCGGACGGGTCGATGTCGGCGCCGCCGGCGAGCATGAGCCCGTCGAGGCGGTCGAGGATCTCGTCAGGGTCCTCGATCCAGGCGGGGTCGACGGGGAGCAGCACCGCCGAGCCGCCCGCGCGCTGGACGGCGTCGACGTACATGCGGGGCAGCAGGAAGGCCGGCAGGTCCCAGACCGACCAGCGGGCCCGCTCGAGGGCGGCGCAGATGCCGATCAGCGGTCTCATCCGGACATAGAGTTGCGCACATGCCCGCTGTCACCCTCACCACGGCCGACGGCCTGGCCACGATCGAGCTCAACCGGCCCGAGGCGCTGAACGCCTGGAACACCGCCCTCGGCGAGGAGCTGCTGGCCGCGGTCCGGGCCGTGGCCGGCGACCCGCAGGTCCGCGCCGTCCTCGTGCGCGGGGCGGGCCGGGCGTTCTCGTCGGGCGCCGACCTCAAGGACGTCGCCGGGCGCGGGGGGGGCGGGGCGCGGCCGCCCCCCCCCCCCCCGGGGGGGGCGGGGGGGGGGCCCCC
>JADGIB010000011.1 GCA_019683665.1 Solirubrobacteraceae bacterium | reverse complement strand
TTCGTCGGGATCGTCTGATGTTTTTAAGAGACAGGATGGGGAGGGTCTCGAGGTAAAACCAGTTGAGGGTGGCCGACACCTTCATGCGCACGACGTAATCGACTAACAGCGAGTCGAAGAGCGCCGCCATCGGCAGCGCGTCGTCCCCCAGCCCGTCCAGCGAGGGCGCCTTGTTGCCGTGGACGGCGGGAGGCATGAGGGCGGCGATCAAGGTTCGCTGGTCGGTCGACCTGGCGATGTCGCGGAAGACGAGGCGCGGCGCGCGCCACGCATCGGAGTCGAGCTGCTTCCGGATGGTCGCGATGGCGGCCGCTTTGCTGACAGACTCGGCGCCAGGCCGACCCGCGTAGTAGGGGTCGTGCTGCCAGAACGACTTGCCTTCGTAGAGCGGCAGATAGCCGGCGCAGGCGAGCCGTGCGCGCACGCGCGGGTCGCGCAGGTCGTCCACGGGGTCGACGAGGCCCTCGCGCTCGAGCTTTGCGCGCGATGTGAAGTGGCGGGCGGCGTTGGTCATGTGGAACTCGGCTGAGTACTGCGCGCCGGCCCGCTCCACAACTTCGCCCAGCAGCGGGTGCTCGGCGTAGATCGCCTCCACCAGCTCGAGGTCGCGCGCGCTCTTGAGCTCCAGGAACGACCACGTCGCCGGCGCGAAGCGGCGCACGTCCTCCACCCGCAGCTCGACGACCGCGCCGTCCGGGCGCTCCCACTCCGACACGTCGTGGCGCATGAACGCCGCGCGCACGGCGGTCGTGTGGCCGCCTCGTTGCACGACGATCGGGACGAACTTGAAGCGCGAGTCGATCGGGAAGAGCTTGGCGCGGTTCTCGAACCCGTAGCACCACTCCCACGAGCACCGCTCGAGCAGCGTGCGGCGCAGCTCCGTCGACCCCTTGTCGGTGTAGATGCCCGACGGCACGAGGAAGCCCAGCCGTCCGCCGTCGGCCAGCAGGTGGTGCGCCGCCTCCAGGAACAGCTTGTAGGTGTTCAGGTCGGCCGAGCCCTGCCGGCGGAACGGGTGGTCGCGGTGCGCGAGGTGCGCTCGCCCCGCGCGGCGGTCGGCCCAGCCGGCCGCGAGCTCCCGGCCGGCCTTGCCGGCCCCGAACGAGACTTTGAAGGGCTCGGCCGCGCTGCGCACCCAGTTGGTCATCGCCTTGAAGCGCCCCTGGTAGCGCGTCCACTCCTCCTCGAGCCCCGGCGTGGCGGCGAAGAGCCTCTCCTGCACGCGCAGCGCCTCGGTCTTGCTGTAGGTGCGGTACAGCGGATCGTGGCGGGAGAAGAACTCCTGCGAGTTTGGCTTGGCGACGTCCCACGGCGGATTCCCTAGCACCGCATCGAATCCCGGCTTGCCCGGGCGGAACACGTCCGGGAACTCGAGCTCCCAGTGGAAGAAGCGCTCGCGCTCGGCGATCGCCGCAGCGGCCGCGAGCTCGTCGGCCGGCGGGTCGCCCCACTCGCGCGGCATGACCGGCCCGCCGTCGGCGGGCGTCCAGAACCACAGCGCACACCACAGGTCCATGCGCGCCTTGAGCGTCCGGTACTCCTCGGAGGCCAGCAGCTCCTGGTAGGCCCGCTCGCGGTCCTCGCGGCTCATGTCGTGCAGCGCGTCGAAGCGCTCGCGCACCTTGGCCACGAGGTCGGCCGGCGGGAGCGACACCGAGTCGAACAGCGACTGCGCGCCGCCCTGGGCATGGAGCAGGCCGGGCAGCTCCGCCTTGGCGTGGTTGAAGCGCTCCTTGAGCCACTTGGTGCGCTCGCCCTGCTTGCCATCGCCGCCCTCGCGCTCGCGCGCGCGCGCCGGGTAGTCCTCGACCAGGTGCAACCAGCAGCCCACGAGCGAGTCGCCGACCTTGAGCTTGTGGTCGAGGTACTCGAAGGGCAGCTCGGGGTCCAGCGTCTCGATCCACAGCGCCAGGCGCGCGAGCTCGACGGCCATGGGGTTGCGGTCGACGCCGTACAGGCAGCGCTCGACGACGTGACGGGCCAGCACCGCGCGCAACCGTTCGGGGAAGCGCTCGTCTTCGGGCGGCAGAGGTAGCGGCTCCTCGTGCAGCTCTCCGCGTGCCGGCGCGCCGAAGGGCAGCGTCACGACGGTCTCGCGCTCGCTCTTGGGCACGATGCGGCCGTGGTGCTCGAGCGCCGCGTGCAGGGCGGCTACGAGGTAGCGCAGCGCCGCCACTAGGAAGGAGCCCGAGCCCATCGCCGGCTCGGCGACCTTGAGGGCGAGGATCTCCTCGGGCGGGCGGGGGACCAACCGGTCGCCTTCGCGCGTGTAACAAAGCGGCTCGAGGGTGCGGTGCACGAGCGGCACCGACAGCGCCGGCCGCGTGTAGAAGGAGCCCGAGCCCTTGCGCAGTCCGCCCGAGGCCACCAGGTACAGACGTCCGGCGGGCACGACGTCGCGAAGCAGCTTCTCGGCGCGCGCGTCGATCTTCGCCTGCTCGGACAGCGGGTCGGCCTCCTTGCGGCGCGATTTGCGCACGAGGCCGGCGGCGACAACCGCCTCCCGCGCCCACGCCAGCGCGGCGGCGCGAGCGTCGTCCTCGGCGGTCTCGCTCTCGGCCCCTCCTGCGGCTTCCTCCGCCGCCGGCGCCTCGGCCGCCTCTTCTTCGGCCGCCTCGGGCTCTTCGGCCTCGCTCTCGGCTTCCTCGCCCTCCGCGTCCTCGTCGCCGGCCGGCGTCGCCGCCTTGGCGTCCTTCTTGAACGCCTTGAGCAGCTCCTTGAGCTCGGCCGGCGACAGCGCGCGCAGGCGCGACAGCGGAAGTGCCGGCTGGCGGCCGACGTCGAGGACCACGATCGGGTCGTCGGCGGGCGCGCGGCGCGGCTCGTAGTCGAGCAGGCCCTCGTAGACGATGCCGATGTACTCCGTGCGAAGCGTCCCGAAGTCGACCGGGCCGGCCACCCAGCGCGCGCCACGGCCCTGGCTGACGCGCACCTTGCCCACCTTGAGCAGGCGCAGCAGGCGATGGACCGCGGCGTCCGCGGGGCGCGCCGCTTCGAGGACCGCCAGCGCGCGGAGTGCCGGATCCGGCGAGCTTGCGTCGCCGGGCGCGAAGAGTTGGCCGCCGTAGGCGCGCACCGGCAAGTCGGGGTGCGGTGAGCCGAAGTAGATGAGGCGAAACAGCGCCAGCAGGCGCAGCCACGCGGCGGCGTGGGGGTCGGCGTCGGCGCCTGCGCCCCGCGCGCGGGTCAGCGTGCGGTACAGGGACTCGACGCCGTAGGACTCGTGGTAGGCCTCGACCGAGGCCGGCAGGAGGTCGCGCGCCTCGGCGTACAGGATGAGCACCAGCCGCATCACGACTCGCGTGGCCGCCTGATAGAGCGCCGCCAGCGCGTCCTCCTCGCGCAGGCGCGCGCCCGAAGCCGGGTCGGTGAGCAGCGCGGCGCGGAGGTCGGCGCGCTGGTCGAGCGTCGCGTCGGCCTCGTCGAGCAGCAGCTCGACCGCGCGTCGGACCTGCTCGCCCAGTACCTGCGCGAGGTCGCCCTCGCGGCTGCGGGCGTGGCGGATCTCGGCGGCGAGCGCCCGCAACGCGGCCGTGTGGCCGTCGGCGCGTGCGCCGGCCAGCGCACGCAGGCCGCGGAGCGTCTCACGTCCCTCGCCCTCGTCGAACCAGGTGTCCACGTCCCACTCCGCCCAGGCGTCGAAGTCGGGGCCGGCGTGGACGAGGCGGAGCTGGCGGCCGTTGGTCAGGAGCCCGAGCGGAACGCCGGTGGCGCGCAGCAGCTCGACCAGCCGCGCGTGGGAGCGGCGGCTGCGGCCGACGCCCAGCCGGTCGGCGTCGTCGAAGGAGACGAGCAGCAGCGGGTCGTCGCCGTCGTAGAGCGCCCAGTCGGGGCGCAGGCGCTCGCCGGCGGCGGTAGTGGTCTTGAGCGAGTCGGGCACCGCGGAGGCGCGCTTCCAGCCCTCGTTGAGCCCGAGGAAGTCCTCCACGAGGCGGGTGACCCACTCGCGCCGTGCCGGCCCGGGATCGCCGGGCGCGCGCAGAGCGGCGTCCCACTTGAGCCAGGCAACGCGCAGACGGTCGTAGGCGTAGGGGTCCAGCGGCGGCAGGTCCGGCAGCAGCTCGTCGAGCAGCGGCCGTGTGAGCAGCAGGCCGCCGTGGCGCAGCTCGCCCCACCAGTCGTTGTGGGTGCTCATGGCTGGGCTCCGGGGGGGACGGCGAGCGCCAGGCCGACGGGCAGCAGATCGGCGCGGGCGAGCTCGTAGCGCTTGGGCAGGATCTCTGAGAGCAGGCGCTCGCGCTCGCGCTCGATCCGCGCGCGCAGGCGCTCGCGGCGCTCGGCGACCTGGCGGTACTCCTGGCTTTCGAGCTTCTGGCGCTCGCGGCGCAGCCGCGCCTCGAGCTCCTCCTGCGCGGCGGGGTCGAAGGTGAGCTGGCGCGCCTGTGCCTCGAGGCGCTCGATCGAGCGGCGCAGGCGCTCGCGGCCGGCGTCGCCGCGGTCGGCTTTCAGCTCGTCGAGCCTGCGGCGATAGAGCCTCGTCTGGCTCTCCTTCTCCTCGGCCAGCAGCTTCGGCAGGAGCGCCTGCGCGGCGGTGTCGAGCTCCGTGCGGCGAGCGCCGAGCGCATCTTCGATCGCGGCGGCCAGCTCGTCCCAGTCGTCGGCGAGCCGGACCCGCCAGGCCTCGGCCTGCGCGGCGGGAAGCGGCGTCAGCTCTGCGGGCGGAAACGCGACAGGCTTCCGGTCGTAGAGACCTACGGCCAGGGTGAGCAGCTCGGAATGCAGGGGCTCGCGCAGCGAGTTGACGAGCGTGAGCAGCGCGGGGACGACAAGGACCGGCTCGGCTACGGCGTCGGCGGCGGCGATCGTGAAGCGCGAGAGCGCCCGGTCGGGCTCCCACAGCCTCCGGCGCAGCGCGCCGGCGGCGCGGCGCATGAGCGGATGGGCAAGACGCACCAATCGCGTGTCGGACCGCTCGCGGAACACCCGTCGCGGCCCGACGTCGGCCATCAGGTGGTCGGGGTCGAACGCCAGTCGCGGCAGGGCGCCGGCGTTCGGGCCTGATTCGACTCTCAGCGAAGTGTCGATCGTGCGTCCCCACCCGCGCGGAATGCGCGCCACGCGGTAGAGCCCCGGGGCGGCCTCCGCCAGCTCGCCGCCGTCCAGGCGCACGGCGACCGACAGCAGCCGCGCGAGCGCCTCAGGCTCAGCCTGCAGCTCCCGGAGCGAGGCGGAGACCACATCGGCGACTTGGCGCTCGACTTCGTCCTCGTCGGTGGTCGACATGTCCCGCCGCTGTGCGGCCTGCTCGAGCGTGGTCTCGATCCGCCGCTCGAGCTCGTCCTCTCCGACCTCGTGACCGGTCTCCGCGAAGCGCTCCTCCACCGCGCGGTCGATCACGTCGCCCACCGAGCCGAGGTCGTCCTTGACCTGCTCGACCTTGCGCACGACGTAGTCGAGGAAGCGCACGTCCGCGTCGTCGTCGGAGGCGAAGTGGAAGCAGAAGACATCCCGGGCCTGACCGTGGCGGTCGACGCGGCCGTTGCGCTGGTCGAGGCGCATGGGGTTCCACGGCACCTCGTAGTGGACGACGTAGCGGCAGGAGGACTGCAGGTTGAGGCCCTCGGCAGCGACGTCGGTGGCGACGAGCAGGCGGACGGGATCGCCGGCGTCGTTGAACGCCTCGCGCACCTGGGCGCGCTCCGCCAGCGACGAGCCGCCGAACAGGGCGCGCACCTCGGGCAGCGCGAATCCCCGCGCGACCAGCCGGCTTTGCAGGTAGTCGAGCGTGTCCTTGTACTCCGTGAACCAGATCGCCCGCTCGTCGGGCTTGAACTTCGCGCCGTCGCGCAGGCGCTGCTCGAACCAGGCTTCGAGCGCCTCCCACTTTCCGTCGGGCGGAAAGCCGCGGCTGGGGTCGACCTGCGTGGGGTCGAGCGGTTCGTCGACGATCTCGCGTCCCCACCCGAGCGCTTCGAGAGCGGCGGACACTTCGTCGCGGGCGGCGGCGAGCTCGCGCTCGTGGCGCGACAGGAAGCCGCCGCCCTGGCGGGCGACGTCTTCCTCGCGGCGCGCCTTCTCCTCGTCGTCGGCCGTCTGCTGCTCGGCTCGCAGCGCGGCGGCCTGCGCTTCCTCGGGGGAGACCGAGGTCGCGTAGCCCTCGATGTGCGACCACCACGTGCGCGCGAGGGCGTACGGGCATGACAGCAGGCGCTTGGTCAGCAAGGAGAAGACGAACCGCCCGACGGCGCGCTCGCGGTGGCCGAGGTGCGCGAGCAGCGCGGTGCCGGCGCGGCGGTACTCGGCCAGCGCGACGGTGAGGCGCTGCTCTTGCGGCGTCCATCGGAAGGGGATGCGCTCGACGTGGCGCTCCGTGAAGGGCGGCGTGTCGCCGCGGCGCTTGGCGCGCGCGTTGAGCTCGGACTTGAGCCGGCGGACCATGACGAGGTCCACCTGGCGGCGCTCCGTGTCGTTCAGCTCGGCGGTCTGGCGGAACCGAACGGGGTCGAGCAGCTCGAGCAGGCCTGAGAAGGAGGCGGTGAAGCCGTTGTGCGGCGTGGCGGAGAGGAACAGCCGGTGCTCGGCGTGCGGCGCGATCTCCGCGAGCATCTTCGTGCGGTCCGAGCGCTCGGAGAACCCCATCGGGGCGAGGTTGTGCGCCTCGTCGACGACAAGCAGATCGAGCGCCGAGGCGTGGCCGCGCTCGAGCTGATCGGCGGCGGCGAGGAAGTCGCTGAGGACGTCGGGCTGGCGCAGGAAGTCCATGGAGGCGATCGCCCGCGGGGTGACCGCCCACGGGTTGGCGTCCATGCCGTACTCGCGCTGGATCTCGACGGTGGCCGCACGGTCGACGATCGTGAATTCGAGCGCGAACTTGCGCTGCAGCTCGTCGCGCCATTGGCGCTGCAGCGACGCGGGGCAGATCACGAGCACGCGGCGAATGCGCCGGCGACCCAGCAGCTCACGCAGCACGAGCCCCGCCTCGATCGTCTTGCCCAGGCCGACGTCGTCGGCGAGCAGCAGCGACACCCGCGGCATCTCGAGCGCGCGCAAGACCGGCACGAGCTGGTAGGGCTCGGGCGCCACCGCGCTCTCCCACGGCGAGATGAGCGCGGGCCCGTCGCTGGTGAGACCGGGCAGCCGCACCGCCGAGCTCCAGCGCAGCGCGTCGCAGAAGGCGGCGAAGACCTCGGGGTCGGTGAGCGCCGGCAGCTCGTCGACACGCGGGAGCCCGCCTCCCTTCAGCACCTGGGCGCCGATCTCGCGCTCCCACAGGACGGAGTCCTCGGCGGGGAAGTCCCAGGCGTCGAGGTACTCGACGTCGACCAGGTGGGTCACCTCGCCGTCGTGGCCGTGGGCGCTCACGCCGCGGACGGCCGCCGGGCGCCCGCGCACGAGCACCGCTTGGCCCTCCTCGGGCAGCGCGACCGTCGTGGTCATGGGGTGGGATTCTGGCACAGCGGCGGCCACGGGGTCATGGTCGCGCGCCGCGACCGCTCTCTGACGACGAGCGCACTCCAGGCCGATTGGTGAGCGCACGAACTCGCCCACGGGTGGCCGAAAGCTCGTCAACCCGGACGGCGGGCGCCGAGCGGTGTGTCACCCTCACTTCGTGCCGGTATTGATGAGGGCGGATTTCGACACGGCGGAGCTCATCCTGGCTCCTGGCTCTGCGAGCCAGCGCACAGTGCCACTGCCTGTGGAGATGATGCCGGCAACGCGCATCCGCTGGGTCGCGCTGCACCCCGAGGGACTGGTCGTAGGGCTCCCGACGGGAAGCAACGCGCTGATCGAGATGGGCAAGACCGGCGACGCGGAGGAGTTGCGTGCCGGCAGACCGATCGTGTATCTGGACCAGAACCACTGGTCTTGCGTGGGACTCGCACTGAACGGGGACCCCCGGGTCTCGCAGCCTGTCGCCGAGGCGGCGTACTGGCTCGCCACGAGAGTCGAGTCGGGCGAGATCCTGATGCCGCTCTCAGCGGGTCGACTCGTCGAGACCGACGCCCTCTTCGGCGACCGCCGTGAAGCAGTCGCCGGAGCGCTGCTGCGCCTCAGCCGTGGGTGGCATATGCGTAACCCGGTGGTGATCCGGCGACTGGAACTGGCTCGCGCACTCGGGGCCCCGACCACGCCCGAGCCCGTGTTCGTTCCCGGCATGGCCGAGACCTTCGCGTCCGTGACCGAGGGTCCAGAACGGAGGATTCCATGGGCTCTGGGTCTCTACGAGGCAATGCTCGACTTGGAGCGTGTCGAGGATCCCGGGGGCGCCGGCGCAAGGGCCAAGGACTCGTGGGCCCACAAGTGGGTCGGCATCACTGAGGCCCTCCGCCGCGACTGCGTCGGCCGTAGGACCGTGGCACAAGTCGCGCGGCTCAACCTCTTGCTCGACGCGGCAGACGACATCGGCGCCGTCGGCCTCCAGCTCGGCATGCCAGCCGACGAGGTGATGAACGAGCTCTCGCACCCCGGCAAGCTCGAAGGGCAGCCGATGCTCGCTCTCATGTTGCAAGTCCTCACCGCTCGGTTGCACAACGCGGGTCAGCGGCCGGAGCGGGGGGACCTGTTTGACTTCGTAAACCTGCCGTGCGCCGCTGCCTACGCCGACGTACTGGTCGGCGAGGGGCGGATGATCGGGATGCTGCGTGGCGCTCGTCGGCCACCGCCGAAGGCGGCGCTCGCCAACAATCTCCCGGACGCCGTAGTGCAGGTAGAGGCGGCACTCGCCTCCGCACGAGCGATCTGAGCTCAGCCAATCGAGCTTCCCCCGCTCGCCCACTCCAGTCAAGTCGTCTTAAGTGGCGTAAAGCCTCGTCGGCGTAGTGGGTCGCGGCTCAGGCGGCTTGGAGCTCGATCACTCCTCGGGGGGGTCGCGCTGGTCCTCGTCGACGAAAACCAGCGCGAGCGACTCGGCCGACAGGTAGCGGCGGCCGACGAGCCATTCGTCTCTTTGAAGGACGGCGTGATGTCAAGGGTGCGGTTCGAGCGGCGGCTCCTCGGGTTCGTGCGGGCAGGTGGCTGAGTTCTCTTTCGGCGCTCAGGGCGCAGGTGGTCGGTTGCAGCTGCCTCGGCTTCTCAGTTCGTTTGTGGGCCGTCAGGCGGCCAGACGAATGGAGGAGCTTGCCGGGGCAGGGTCGGTGGCGCGCGCGGCGCTCGGCTTGAACGGCTGGTTGCGGGCGAGGATGTGCCAGCAGGCGATGAGGACCTTGCGGGCGACGGCGGCCTTGGCCGGGTTGGCCTTGCCGTGTCGGCGCTTGACGTCGCTGTAGAGCTCGTGCCACGGGTTCGACGGGCGCCAGGCCTGCTGGGCGGCCTCGACGGCGGCCCAGCGCAGCGTTGTCGAGCCGGCCTTGGAGAGCTTGCCGGTGCGCGAGGTCTGTCCGGACTGCTTGATCTTCGGTGCCAGGCCGGCGTAGCCGATGAGCTTCTTGGCCGACGGGAACCTGGAGATCTCGCCGATCTCGGTGGCGAGTGTGAGCGCGAGCAGCTCAGCGACTCCGGGGATGGACACAAGCAGGCGCGCGCGATCGTCGGCGCGAGCAAGCGGTCGCAGCTCGCGGTCGATGGGGTCGATCTGGCGATCCAGGTCGTCGATGACCTCGATGAGCACCGCGATCGACCGACACCAGGTCGGCGGGACGCCCTGCTCGGCGAGTCGTTCGAGCGCGCCGGGCTTGCGCAGCGTCGTCACGCCGGTTCGTAGGCCCCATTGCGTGACGAGTCCGAACGTGCGGTTCATCGCTGAGGTCCGCAGCCGGATCAGGTGCGCGCGGCGGCGCAGCAGTTCCCGAACGGCGCGCTCATCCAGCGACGGAACCCAGAGCGCCGGGACGAGGTCGCGGCGGACCAGCTCGGCGAGCACGCGCGCGTCGATCCGGTCGGTCTTGCAGGCCAACGGCGCGACCGCCTTGACCTTGCGAGCGTTGGCGATGTCGATCTGCCATCCGCAGGCCTGCAGCCGGTCGCGGACCCACGCGGCGCCGCTCATCATCTCCACGCAGCCACGGACGTCCGGACCGAGGTTGACCACCAGACGGGCCAGGCCGTCCTGGTCGGCGGGGATGAACCCTTCGCCGACGATGTGGCCATGCTCGTCGAGCGAGCACCAGGCCGCCTTGCGGGTGCCCCAGTCGATCCCGAGAAACTGCATCCAGGCCTCCTCCGCGTCGGAGCGTTGCTGATCAGCACCGAGTCTCTCGGCGCGGGGAGGCCGCCGCGTAGCGGCGTCGCCGTCCTTCATGACATTCGTCAAGACGTGGCGCGATCAGGGCCCACTCGCCGTCCGCGAGCGGGCGCAGATCCAGGTATGGCGCCCAGCCGGCGAGCCGCACGTCGCCATCGGTGTCGATCTCGACGAACTCGAAGCGGCGCGAAACGACGCGATAGTCGCCGCCGCGAACCCGCAGGCCGTCGCGGATCGAGTGCTCGAGGTAGACGAGCACGCGAAGCGCCTCGCCGTCGTCGAGGTCGTCGACGAGGACGGAACCCTGCTTGAGGAGGGTGCCGTAGCGCTCGCTCACCAGATCGATGACGGCGTCGAGCAGCGGGTGGCCGGGCGCCACGAACTCCGCGAGCGGCTTTCCCTCCTGGCGCACAAGCTCACGCTCGAACGTGATCCGTTCGTAGCGGCGCAGGAGCGGGGCGCCACGACCGATCTGGCGGTCGCGGCGGCGAAGCTCGCCCGGTACACGGGTGAGCTCGAAGCGTCCGGGCTCGCGCTCGGCGGCACGACCGCCGAATCGGCGGAAGGTCTCTAGGAAGAAGGCGCGCACGAACTGCGGCTGGAGCCGCCGGGCCTCGGCGCGCTCCATCTCCTCGCGGATCCGCTCGATCGTCTCGTGCGTGATGACCTCGCTCGCCAGCGCTCGCTCATGAACGAGGTCCTTCACGCGATCCCCTGCCGCCTCGTCGACTACCTGTTCGAGCCGTGCCTTGACCTCCGGCTGATCGCCAAACCGGATCGCCTCCAGCAGCAGATCGCGAAGCGAGCGCTCGCCGAAGGCAGGACCCAGAACGTCGAAGACCTGATCGCCGAGGTCCTTCCGCTGCTGCTCGAGCTTCTCAAACAGGCGGTGAAAGACCTCGCCTTCGCGGGTATCTCTCGCGACCAGGTTCCAGAGGTGACACACCTCTGTCTGGCCGATGCGGTGGACGCGGCCGAAGCGCTGCTCGATGCGATTCGGGTTCCAGGGCAGGTCGTAATTGACGACCAGGTGGGCGCGCTGGAGGTTGAGTCCCTCGCCCGCGGCGTCGGTGGCGACGAGGATCCAGACGTCCCTGTCCTGCATGAACGCCTCCTCGATCTTGCGCCGCTCCTCGCGCTTGACGCCGCCGTGAATGGCGACCACCGCCTCGGGGCGGCCAAGCAGCGTGCCGAGCCGGTCGACCAGGTAGTTCAGCGTGTCGCGGTGCTCGGTAAAGACGATCAGCTTGCGAAGGTAACCGTCGGGCCGCTTGATCTCCGGCGCCGCCTGCAGCAGGCCGGATAGCTCCTCCCACTTGCGGTCGGTTCCCGAGTTCCGCACGGCGCGGGCCTGGTGTTCGAGCTGAGTGAGCAGAGCGATCTCCGCCTGCAGCTCGGGGATCGACTCAGCCGCGCTGGCAGCATCGACGACCTCCTCCTCGAGCTCCTCGCGTTCCTCCGCGGTGAGCTCGTCATCCTCGAGCTCGTCGAGGTCCTCGGGGTCAAGCCCCTCGGGAACGTGGACGCCCGGCAGCTCGGCGAGCGCCCTGCGCCCTCGCGCCTCAAGCTGGGCCTCGCGCAGTCTGGACTCTAGGCGCTTGCGCCTTCGCTCGAGCGAGCGGTAGATCGCCTCAGGAGACGAGGCCAAGCGCCGCTGCAGGGTGGTGAGGGCGAAGCCGACCACGGCACCGCGGCGCCCCTCCCCGGCCGCCTTCATGCGCTCGACGCGGTTCATCTCCTCGCGGACGTAGTCGGTGACCGCCACGTACAGCGCGGCCTCAGGATCGGACAGCGAGAACTGCGGGCTATACGCGAAGCGCTCCGGAAACAGCGGCCGACCGTCGAAACGGACGAGCTTCTCCTTGACCACGCGGCGCATGAGATCTTCGGTGTCGACCTGACGCGTGCTGTCGCGCGTCCGGCCCGCGAAGCGGTCCGAATCGAGCAGTGCGAGGAAGAGATGGAAGTCCTCCTCCTTGCCGGTGTGCGGCGTCGCCGTCATCAGCAGGAGATGGCGACTGCGCGCTCCGAGCTGCTCGCCGAGCTCGTAGCGCTTGGTGCGCTTCAGCTCGTTGCCGTAGTAGTGGGCCGACATCTTGTGGGCCTCATCGACGACGACCAGGTCCCACTCGGCGGCGGCGAGCTTCGCCTGGAGGTCGTCATTGCGAGCGAGCTGGTCGAGGCGCGCTAGCCAGCGCGGGCGCTCGGCAAAGGGATTCCCGGTCTCGGCTGCCTCCACCGCAGCCCGCGTGAAGATCTCGAAATGGAGCCCGAAGCGGCGGCTGAGCTCGTCCTGCCACTGCTCCACGAGCCCGCCGGGTGCGACCACCAGGCAGCGCTCGACGTCGCCGCGAATCTCCAGCTCCTTGATCAGGAGCCCGGCCATGATCGTCTTGCCGGCGCCCGGGTCGTCCGCGAGCAGGAACCGCAATGGCTGCCGCGGAAGCATGTGCTCGTAGACGGCGTCGATCTGGTGCGGGAGCGGCTCCAGGTTCGACGTCTGCACCGCGAGGAAGGGATCGAAGAGCCAGGCGAGCTCGATCCGCCGCGCCTCCGAGGCGAGTCGGAAGAGCTCGCCATCGGCGTCGAAGGACCAAGCCCGCCCGGCCGCAAGCTTCTCGAGCCGTCCTTCGTCGTCGCGGAAGAGAACCTGCTCCGAGACGCGGCCGGCCTCGTCGCGGAACGTGACTGTCAACGCACCTGCGGCATGCCAGCGGGCCTGGACGATCGTCGCCGCGCCGTTACCGACGAGGCCGACGATCTGGCTTCCGGGCGTTAGTTCTTCGAGTCTGACTCCTATCGGGCTCTCCTCCCGAGGCGAGCGTACAAGCGGATCCGCGCCCGCGGCACGCGGTAGCGGTCACGTCGCGCGTCGGCCCTCAAGCCTGACATCTGGAGCCGAACGAGACGAACGAATGTCGACGATGGCCGCGTCCCGTCTGCCGTCTGAGCGGGCGGACTTGGCAGGATTAGCGCGCTAGGAGGAGCTGAGAGACCTGTGGCTAGAGCGACCTGGTGCGGACCTGAGATTTACTACTCCTAGATGGTAAATAGGTCACGCGGCTGCGTATTGGACGTGGCGTTCTTGGAAGTAGCGCGCGACCTTGGCGGGTGTGCGCTGGGCGGAGCGCAGGAAGTTGCGGACGCCCGCTTTGAGCTCGGTGACGTTGCGTGGGCGGCGCTTGCCCAGCGCGTTGGTCTTGACGTCCTGGTTGAGGCATTCGGCGGGGTTGAGCTCGGGGCTGTAGCCGGGCAGGAAGTGCAGCTCGATCAGCTCGCTGTTGGCGGCGGCCCAGTCGCGCACGATGCGGGCGCGGTGAGCGGGGTGGCCATCGAGGACCAGCATCAGCTTGCGGCCCTTGGCGTCACGGACGAGGCGCTTGAGGAAGTCGAGGAAGACCGGGCCGGTGAAGCGCTGCTCGAAGACGCTGCGCGACGATCTCGCGAGGACGATCGCAGAGGACTGGCGCGAGCACGACACCGAGCTCCAGCGCCTGGAGCGCGAGATCGAGGAGCTGGAGCGAGGCCTCTACAGGCAGGCGCTCCGCCTCGAGGAGCACGACGACCCCAACCACCCCGTGGTCGCCCTGGCCAAGCGCCGCATCGCCGAACTCAGCGCCCGCCGCGAAGCGGCGGAGGAGGCGATCGCCGCGCTCGAAGACGAGCGACCCGACGGCGGCCGGCCGGCCGAGATCGAGGCCATGCTCGCCGCCGTCCCAGACCTCCGCCCGGCCCTGAGGAGCGCCAGCGAGGAGGAGCTCGCCGAGATCCTCGATCGCTTCGAGGTCGAGGCGGTCTACGACAAGGCCGGCCGCACCCTCGAGCTCGCCGCGACGATCACGCCGGAACTGGTTCCGGAGACCGAAAAGACCCGACCGCCCAGCGGGCGGTCGGGGAATTCTGGCCAGATTTCCATAGCGGGGGCGGGATTCGAACCCGCGACCTTCGGGTTATGAGCCCGACGAGCTACCAGACTGCTCCACCCCGCGGCGGATGACCGGCAGTATAGCAAGCGATCCGCCGTTGTGTCAGCGGACCCGGATGTCCATCGTCATCTCCTCGTGGAGGGTGCAGACGATGCGGTAGCGGCCCTTCTTCGTCAGCCTGCGGCGGAACGTGTACTCCGACGCGGCGACCTCGGACTGGAACCTCCGCACGCCCTTGGGGCCCTTGTCGAGCGTGACGTCGTGGGCGTCGCCGGTCGTGGCCGGCCACTCCCACACGATCGTCGACCCGGCCGGCACCGTGAGCTTCGCCGGCTCGTAGTAGTTGTCGTGGATCTGGACGCGCTTCGTGACCGGCTTCGGCCTGCGGGGCTTGGCCGCCCCCGCCCCGGCGACCGCCGGGGCGAGGGTGACCAGGGCCGCGAGCCCGGCCGGCAGCAGGATGCGCCTGGCGCGGGCGACCGTCATTCCGGCTTGGGCCCCGTGTACGTCGCGTACGTCTCGAGCGGCGTCACGCCCTCGATCGGCGGGTGCTCGCGCTTGACCCAGTACGCGGTGTGGGTCGCGTCCAGCGCCCACGTGACCATCTCCTGCTGGACGGCCGCGCTGAACGTGTTCGCGCCGCTGAACGGGCAGGGCACGAACGTCGAGCCGTCGGCCGGGAACGTCGTCTGCACGCCCTCGTTGGGCCCGAAGCAGTTCCCGGTGCCGTTGCCGTCGTAGACGAGGTCACGCCCGTTCGGGTCGGTCCCGCCGCGCCCGAACTGGTTGTCCTTGACCTGGTTGCCGATGAGGTCCTTGGCGCTCTCGTCCTGCAGCAGGAACTGCTGGACCGCCGCCGCGCCGGCGAGGTAGTTGCCGAAGATCCGGTTGCTCTCGATGACGTTGCGGCGGCCGCCGAAGAGCAGGACGCCCACGCCGACCGGGTACGGCGTCGCCTCGGCCGACGGCGGGCGCAGCGGGAACGGCGCCCCGGCGTAGTAGTTGAAGTTGTTCCAGAAGATGTCGTTGTCGGCGATGACGTTGTCCTCTTCCGGCGGGTACTTCTCCGACGTCAGCGCGTTCGGGACGATGCCGGCGCCGTTGTTGTAGAAGCGCGACCTGCGGATCGTCACGTAGCGCATGTTCGTGCCGGACCAGCCGAGGACGTTGCCGTACGACTCGATGTTCTCGACGATCGTGCGGACCGGCTTGTCCTGCGGCGGGGTCTGCCCGATGTAGAAGCCGGCGTCGTTGTTCCACGCGCCGACGGAGTCGCGCATCGTGCCGCCGATCGTGTTGAACGCGTAGATGCCGTAGACGCCGCCGAGCATCGCGCGCAGGTTCGCGAACGTGTACCCGCGGGCGTTGACGACGAAGAACCCGTTCGCCTTGTAGCCGATCGCGGTGAAGCCGCGGACGGTCACCTCGTTGGCGCCGTTGACCATGACCGCGTTCTGGGCGGCGGCCCCCTTCGCCCGGCGCAGGTCGATGACGACCCGCTCCGGGTGGCGCGGGTTGCCGATCAGCTTCATGTAGCGCTTCTTGATGCCGGTGATGCGCACCGGCTCGCGGTAGGTGCCGTCGGCGACCTTCACGGTGTCGCCCGGACCCGCCTTGTCGACCGCCTTCTGGATCGACGTGAACCTGCAGCCCTTCTTGCAGACGCGCAGCGTCTTGAAGGGGCCCCTCGGCTTCTTCTGCACGTGGCCGGGGTTGCCCGGCGCCGGGTAGTCCTGCGCGGCGGCCGGTGCGGCGAGCACCAGCAGCGCGGGGACGGCGGCGAGCAGTGCGGCCTTGCGGATGCGCACCATCTCCTCCTAGGGATCGACGAGATACCAGCCGTTCATGCCGGCATGCATGTGTGAGAGGACGTGGCAGTGGTAGAGCCAGCGCCCGGGGTTGTCCTCCACCCAGCTGGCCGTCACCGAGGTCATCGGGCCGAGCAGCTGGTTGTCGGTGAACGTCCCGTCGGGCGCCCGCCAGCGGTGCCCGTGGATGTGGAACGTGTGCAGCATGTCGTCGGCGCCGAACACGTGGAACGTCACGTGCTGGCCGACCTTGGCGCGGATCGTCGGCGTGTTGCCGGCCGCGACGCGCCCGTTGACGCACTGGAAGTTGCGGCGCAGCTTCGTGATCGCGGGCGCGAACTGGTGGAACCAGAGGCCGGCCTCGACGTCGGGACGCGGCGCGCCCTTCTCGCGCACGACGATCATCCCGAACAGCCCGCGGTGGGTGTTGAGGTCCTCATTGGGCCCGTGGTCGTGGTAGGCCCACACGCCGACCGAGTCCGGCGTCGCCTCCCACGTGTAGGTGAACTCCTCCCCGGGGGCGATGAAGCCGCCGACCCGGGTGTAGTCGCCCATGTACGCCCCGTCGTAGTCGGGCGTGTAGCGCACCCCGTGCGGGTGCATCGTGACCGCCTGGCCGAAGTGCTCGTCGCCGTTGCGGAAGTGGACGCGCAGCACGTCGCCGACCTCGGCCTCGAGCGTCGGCCCGGGGATCGACGGCGGGCCGAGCGGGGCGGCGAAGCCGGGGCTCCACTGCCGGTAGGCGAAGGCCCGGAACGTCCGCGGCTTGGGGATCGCGTGGCCCATGAACTCGTCGCGGCCGGTCGGCGCGACGTCCCAGATCAGGCTCCTGGCCTCGATCCAGTACTCGCGGACCTGGCCGCCCGGCTGCGGCTCGGGGGTGCCGAACTTCAGCTCGTCGACCGCGTCGAGCCCCTCGGCCCGGGCGGCGGCGACGGCGCGCGGCGCCTTCAGCCGCCGGACGGCGGCGTCGACCTCGGCCACGTCCTCCGGCGTCTCGACGCGGATCGTCCTGCCGCCGATCGTGCAGATGATCGCGGCGCCCCCGACCCCGAGGAACGCGCGCCGGTCGATTCCCCCTCGTCGCATGCGAACGGCAACGTACAGAAACTCGTACTTGCGTACAAGTTCCCCCGTCGCGTAGGTTGCCCACGCGATGGAGGCGACCTCCCCTGCGCGCCAGCCGCGCGGCCACGTGCGCGTCGAGCAGATCCTCCGGGCGACGCTGGCGGTGATCGGGCGGGCCGGCGTCGCCGGCGTCACCCACCGGACGGTGGCCGAGGAGGCCGGCGTCCCGCTCGGGTCGCTCACCTACTACTTCGCCTCCAAGCAGGAGCTGCTGCGCGAGGCGCTGCGCCTGCACGTGCGCGAGGACGCCGGCCGGCTGCGCGCGCTCGCCGCCGACCTCCTGGCCAGCGGGGCGAGCGCCGAGGACGTCGTCGCCGCGTTCACGGCCGAGATGGAGGGCGGCCACCCCGACATCGCCCAGTTCGAGCTCTACCTCGAGGCGGCGCGCGACCCGCAGCTGCGCGACGTCGCCGCCGAGTCGCTGCGCGCCTACCAGGAGGTCGCGGCGCTCGCGCTGCGCGCGGCCGGGATCCCCGACCCCGAGGCGAAGGCGGGCGTCGTCGTCGCGACGATCGACGGCCTCGGCGTCCACCGGGGCGCCGCGGGCGCCCAGGCGCCGGCGCTGCGCGACGTGCTCGGGCAGCTCCTGGCGGCCTGGGCGCGCGGCTGACTAGGGCGCGTTCGGCGCCGGGTCCTCGTTGCCGCGCTCCGGCGGGGGCGGGGTGCCCTCGCCCTCGTAGTCGGTGTCGGTGTCGAGGTCGCCGGCGTCGGACGTGAGCATGTCCGGGTCGTCGGGCGGGTTGGCGGCCTGGGCCTCGCCCAGCGACGCCTCGCCGTGACCGACGCGATCGGCTCCGTGGTGGTCGGCGGTCATGTCCCGTCGGTACCCGGCATCATTCCCCGGCACGCATGGCCCGCGTCCTCGTCACCCGCCGCCTCCCGTTCCCGGCCCTCGACCGGCTCGCCGCCGCCCACGACGTCACCGTCTGGGAGGACGACCTGCCGCCGTCGCCCGAGCGGCTGCGCGAGCTCGTCGCCGACGCCGAGGGGCTCCTGTGCCTGCTCACCGACCGCGTCGACGCGGCGCTGCTCGACGCCGCCCCGAGGCTGCGGGCGATCGCCGTCTACGCGGTCGGCACCGACAACGTCGACCACGCCGCGGCCCGCGCGCGCGGGATCCCGGTCGGCAACACCCCGGGCGTGCTGACCGACGCGACCGCCGACCTGGCGTTCGCGCTCATCCTCGCCGCGGCGCGCCGGCTGGCCGAGGGGGAGCGGGCGGTCCGCGCCGGGGCGTGGCGCACGTGGGAGCCGGCCGGCTGGCTCGGCCTGGAGCTGCGCGGCGCGACGCTCGGGATCGTCGGGGCCGGGCGCATCGGCCGGGCGGTCGCGCGCCGCGCCGAGGGGTTCGGGATGGAGGTCGTCACCTCGCGCCCGGCCCCGCTGGAGGAGCTGCTCGAGCGCAGCGACGTCGTCTCGCTCCACGTCCCGCTCACCGACGCCACGCGCCACCTCATCGACGCCGCCGCGCTGGCCCGGATGAAGCCGGGCGCGATCCTGGTGAACACGGCCCGCGGCGGGGTCGTCGACCAGCGCGCGGTCGCGCAGGCGCTGCGCGACGGGCGCCTCGGGGCCGCCGCGCTCGACGTCACCGACCCCGAGCCGCTGCCGCCCGACGACCCGCTCCTCGACGCGCCGAACCTGCTCGTCGTCCCCCACATCGGATCGGCCACGCACGCCACCCGGGCGCGGATGGCCGACATGGCCGTCGACAACCTGCTCGCCGCGCTCGCCGGCGAGCCCATGCCCCACCCGGCATGACCCGGCGCGTCGCGGTCGTCGACGTCGGCACGAACTCCACGCGCCTGCTCGTCGCCGACGTCGCCCCGGACGGCACGGCGCTGGCCGAGGTCGTGCGCCGCTCGCGCGTCACCCGGCTCGGCGAGGGCGTCGACGCGACCGGCCGCCTCGCCCCCGCGGCGATGGACCGCGTCCACGCCGTCCTGGCCGAGTACGCGGCGCTCATCGCGCAGGCCGGGGCGCGGCCGGCGGTGGCGGTCCTGACGAGCGCGGTCCGCGACGCCGCCGACGGCGCCGAGTTCGCCGCCGCCGTCCGCGACCGCCACGGGCTCGACGCGCGCGAGCTGTCCGGCGACGAGGAGGCGCGGCTCGCCTACCTCGGCGCGACCTGGAACCGGCCGCGCGGGGCGCCGACGCTCGTCGTCGACGTCGGCGGCGGATCGACCGAGCTCGTCATCGGCGAGGGCGACCGCCTGCGCTTCCACGTCTCCACCCAGGCCGGGGTCGTGCGCCAGACCGAGCGCCACCTCGCTCACGACCCGCCGCTCGACCACGAGCTGCAGGCGCTCACCGACGACGTCCGCCGCATCTACGCGGCCGCGGTCCCGCACCCGATGACGTACGTGCCGCAGGCGGCGATCGCGGTCGCGGGCACGGCGACGTCGCTGGCGGCGATCGACCTCGAGCTCGAGGCGTACGACCCGCGCCGGGTCGAGGGGCACGTGCTCGAGCGCGCGACGTGCGAGATGCTGCTCGCGCGGATGGCCGCGATGACGAACGCGGAGCGCCGCGCGCTGCCGGGCCTCCACCCCGACCGCGCCCCGGTGATCGTGGCCGGCGCCGTCCTGCTCGTCGAGGCGCTGCGGCGGTTCCGGCTGCAGCGCTGCGAGGTCTCCGAGCGCGACCTCATGGTCGGGACCGCGCTCGAGATCGCGGCGGGCTGACGGTCCGGGAGCTCGAAAGCCGCCCCGCGAGCGGGACGGCTTTCGAAAGTGGCCCCGACAGGACCGGCAGGGGTACGTGCCATGCAGGGACCGTTCGGGTGGCTCGGACGGCGGGAGGCGCCGATTCGATGCGGCTTCGCCCGAGCCTATGCGCCGGCCGACAGGGGCGAACCCCCACCTGACCGGTGGCGGCAGTATGTTGGCGACGCGGCGCAACCGCCATCGAACGAACGTCCATGTTCAGGTGAAACCGGGCGCACGATGCGCTATTGGCGCGCGCCGCGGCAGGACCTCGGATTCCGGGCCCGGCGGGGCCGCCCCGGCGCCGGTCAGGCGAGGTTCGCCCGGCGCGGGTAGACGACGCCCGGGTCGGTGAGGACGTTGACGAGCGCCGGGCCGCCGGCCGCGAACGCGCGTTCCAGCGCGGGCCGCAGCTCGCCGGGGGTGCGGACGAGCTCGCCGTGGCCGCCGAGCGCGGCGACGACCTCGTGGTACGGGGTCTCGGGCCGCAGCTCGGCCGCGACCGAGTACCCGTAGAGGAACTCCATCGGGTGCTTCTCCAGCGCCCAGATGCCGTTGTTGCCGACGACGCCGACGACGCCGACCCCGTGGCGGGCGAGCGTGTCCCACTCCATCCCGCTGAAGCCGAACGCGCCGTCGCCGAGCAGGAGCACGACCTGGCGGCCGGGGTGGGCGAGCTTGGCCGCGAGCGCGTAGCCAGGCCCGGCGCCCAGGCAGCCGAACGGCCCGGGGTCCAGCCAGCAGCCGGGCTCGTAGGACTCGACGACGCGGCCCGCGTAGGAGACGAAGTCGCCGCCGTCGCCGATGACGATCGCGTCGCGGTCGAGCACCTGGGCCAGCTCGGCGTAGAGGCGCATCGGGTGCAGCGGCGCGCGGTCATCGGCGCGCTCGGCCGCCTCGGCGGCGCGCCGCTCGGTCTCGACGGCGCGCAGCTCGTCGACCCACGCCCGCGTGTCGAGCGCGCCGCCGTCGCGCAGCGCGTCGAGCGTCGCCGCGATCCCGCCGTAGAGCTCGAGCTCGGGGCGGCGGGCGAGCGTGCGGCCCGAGGGGGCGGCGTCGACGAGGACGATCTTCGTGTCGTCGCCGAACGCGGCGCCGAAGCCGAGGCGGAAGTCCATCGGGACGCCGACGACGAGCGCGACGTCGGCCCCCTTCAGCGCGGTCGAGCGGGCGCGCGAGAACGCGAGCTCGTGGTCGGCGGGCACGCAGCCGCGCGCCTGCCCGTTGACGCAGACGGGGATGCGCCGCTCCTCGACGAGCGCGCGCAGCGCGGCCTCGCCGTGGCCCCAGTAGAGGCCGGTGCCGGCCATGATCACCGGCCGCCGCGCGTCGCGCAGGAGCGCGATCGCCGCCTCGACGCCCTCGGCGGCCGGAGTGTCGCGCGGGTCGGGGATCCGGGCGGTGGACTCGGGCTCCTCGTCGAGCTCCATGAAGACGTGGTCGAGCGGGAGGTCGACGAACGCGGGGCCGGTCGGGGCGCGCATCGCGGTGACGATCGCCTCGTCGACGAGCGGCGGGATCTCGGCGGTCGAGGCCGGGGTGCGGGCGAGCTTCGCCAGCGGCGCCACGAACGGGACGTGGTCGACCTCCTGCAGCGAGCCCTGCCCCCAGCGGAACGCGGGCGCGCGGCCGCCGAGGACGACCATCGGCGAGCCGTTCTGCTGGGCGGACCCGAGCGCGCTCATCCCGTTCGTCACGCCGGGGCCGGCGGTGAGCGCGGCGACCCCCGGCTGCCGGGTGACCTTGGCCCAGCCCTCGGCGGCGAACGCGGCGGTCTGCTCGTGGCGGACGTCGACGATGTCGATCCCCTCCGCCCGGCAGCCGTCGTAGACCGAGAACAGGTGCCCGCCCGAGAGCGTGAAGAGCTTCGTCACGCCGTGGGCCTTCAGTCGCCTCGCGACGAGACGCCCGCCGTGGAGCCTCGTCTCCTTCCCCGTGTCGGCAGCCATGGGCGGGCAACCTACATGAACGCTGACGTTCGGTCGAGCGCCGGGTCAGCGTCCGGGCACCCCCGCCGGGGTGGGGACCTGCCCCGGGCCGGGGTGGAACTGGCCCCCGGACGCTTGATCGCACCAGGTAGATTGACCGGCGTCACTCGGCCCAGGCAGGAGGCCAGTCATCACCGCCGTTCCCTCGCCCAAGCGGCATCCGTACGACCAGTGGTCGCCGGACGCCCGCGCGCTCGATCTCGTCGGCGACAAGTGGACGCTGCTCATCGTCCGCGACCTCGTCTGCGGGCCGCGGCGGTTCGTCGAGCTGCAGCGCGTCCTGCCGGGGATCTCGACCGAGCAGCTGCGCTCGCGGCTGAACCGGATGGTCGCCGACGGGCTGCTGACCCGCCAGCGCTACCGCGAGGTGCCGCCGCGGGTCGACTACGAGCTGACCGAGCGCGCCCGCGACCTCGTGCCGGTCATCGCGGCGCTGTCGCGCTGGGGCCACCGCTGGGCCTGGAGCGAGCCGCGGCCGAGCGAGGCCGTCGACGTCGGCGCCGTCCTGCGCGCGACGTGCGGGCTGTGCCCGGCCGGCCCGACAGGGGTGGTCGAGCTGCGCGTCGGCGACCGCCGCTACTGGCTGGCGCTCGGCCGGCGCGGCGCGACGCTGAGCGAGCGCCCGCCGGTCGACGCGGCGGACGCGGCGCTGTCGGGCGACGAGGCCGACTGGATCGCCGCGCTCGGGCCGCAGGCGCGCACCGACCGGCTCGCCGCCGACGGCGACGCGGCGCTGCTGGACCGCGCGCTCGCCGCGTTCACCCCGTCCGGCGCCGCGACCGGGCCGCTGAGCACGTGGCCTGACCGGCCGGGCCCGTAGGCTGGCGGCCGTGGAGGACCTCGTGCGCATCGGCGCCGCCGCCCAGGCGCTCGGCGTCTCGACCGACACGCTGCGCCGCTGGGAGCGCGACGGGCGGATCGCGTTCGAGCGCCGCGGCCGGCAGCGCTACCTGCGCGCCGACGAGCTGGCGCGGCTGCTGCGCGAGCGCGGGACCGGCGGCGAGCGGACGAGCGCGCGCAACCGCCTGGCCGGGATCGTCGTCGGCGTCGAGGCCGACGGCGTCATGGCGAAGGTCGAGCTCGCGTGCGGGCCCTACCGGGTCGTGTCGCTCATGTCGCGCGAGGCGGCCGAGGAGCTCGAGCTGCGCCCGGGCGTCCCCGCAACCGCCGTCGTGAAGTCGACGACGGTCATCGTCGAGCGCTGATGCCGGCCCGCGTCTGCGGCGGCGTCGAGCTGCACTGGCGCGAGTGGGGCGCCGGGCCGGCGATCGTCGCGCTGCACCCCGGGCCGGGCGCGGACGGCGCGCTGCTCGGCGACTGGCTGGCGCCGCTGGGCGACGCCCACCGGGTGCTCGCGCTCGACCTCCCCGACCACGGCCGCTCGGCGCCCGCCCCGCCCGGGGAGCGGAGCCTGCCCGGGTACGCGCGCGCGGTGCGGGCGTTCGCCGAGACGCTCGGGCTCGGGCCGTACACGCTGCTGGGGCACTCGTTCGGCGCGTTCGTGGCGCTGACGTGCGCGGTCGAGCACCCCGGGCACGCCGCGCGGGTGATCGCCTCGTGCGGGGCGGCGGCCGAGGCGGCGTTCGACGGCTTCGAGGCGCGCGTCCGGGCGTTCGGCCGCCCGGCGGTGACCGCCGCGTTCGAGGCCGAGGAGACGGCGCGCACCGAGGCCGACCTGCGGGCGGCGTGGCGCGGGCAGATGCCGTTCTTCTGCGCCGACCCGGACGGCCCGGCGTGCGCGGCGCTGCGGGCGCGGCTCGACGACGTCCGCTTCCGGGTCGACGTCGCCCTCGACGAGGACGCCTTCGACGGCTACGACGTGCGCGACCGGCTCGCGGGGGTGGACGCGCCGCTGCTGGCGATCGCCGGCGCCGAGGACCGGGCGCTCCCGCCCGCCGCCGCGGCCGAGATCGCCGCGCTCGCCCCGCGGGAGCGGCTCGTGACGATCGACGGCGCCGGCCACTTCCCGTACGCGGAGCGACCCGGCGCGTACCTCGACGCGGTGCGCGCGTTCGCGGCGGGCTGACCGGCCCGCGGGCGAGCGCGGCGCAGGCCGCCGCCCCGCGGGGGCGGCGGCCCAGCCGCGGGCGAGCGCGGCGCGGGCGCCGCCGGGCGCCCTACCGCCGCCGCCAGCTGCACGCCGCCGTGCCGACCACGCGGACGATGCTCGGCTCGCCCTCGGAGCGGTCGTAGGTGACCGGGAAGGCGATCCGGATCCGCTTGCGCCCGCCCGGGAACTGGATCGAGCCGCCGAGCGTGAGCCGCGCCGCGGCCGGCGGCGGCTCCTGCGCGTTGCTGTACGTCTCGCCGCCTCCGGGCGGGTCGAGGAAGAAGTGGCGCAGCTGCTCGCCCAGGCCGTACTCGAGCGGGTAGCGCTTGAAGCCCGAGAAGGGCTGGATGCGGACGTTCAGGCGCCAGCCCCGCACGACCGCCCGCCCGTGGAACCCGGCGCCGTCCACCCGACAGGTGAGCGTCCGGAACCGCACCAGCTCCTGCCCCTCCGGCGTCCACACGCGGATCGCCGCGTCCGCGCTGCCCGCCCCGATCGCGACGGCTCCCGCCGCGACCGCCACCGTTCGTGCCAGTCGTCGAACCGTCATGGCGGGACTCTACCCGCGGCCGCCGGGCCGCGACCGGCGTTCGGCGCCGCCGCCGCGCGCGGGGGGCGGCGGCGAGTGCCCGGGGTGGGATTCGAACCCACACGTCCCTCGCGGGACAGCGGCTTTTAAGGCCGCCGCGTAGACCAGTTCCGCCACCCGGGCCCGGGAGCGCAACTCCGACCGCAACCTACTCGTTCCTGGGGTGTTCCCCCGAGGGACGAGCCATGGAAGTCTCCGCCTTCAAACCCACCGCGCTCGCCGGCCTGCGTGGCCCGACCCCGCTCCTGCGGCTGCAGTCCGACGAGCGGCTCGTCGCGCTGACCCGGCGCGGCAACCAGGCGGCCTTCGAGACGCTCGTCTCGCGCTACCAGTCGCGGCTGCTGGCCTTCTGCCGGCACATGCTCAACTCGCGCGAGGACGCCGAGGACGTCCTGCAGGAGGTCTTCGCCGCCGCGTTCAACGCGATGGTCGCCGACGACCGGCCGATCAACGTGCGGCCGTGGCTGTACCGGATCGCGCGCAACCGGTCGCTGAACCACCTGCGCCGCCAGACGGCGATCGGCGTCGACTCGATGGACGTCCACCTCGCCGAGCACGGCCAGTCGACCGCCGACAAGGTCCACAAGCGCGAGGAGTTCCGCCAGCTCGTCGGCGACGTCCAGGAGCTGCCCGAGACGCAGCGGACCGCGCTGCTGCTGCGCGAGATCGACGCGCTCTCCTACGACCAGATCGCCGAGGTCATGGACACGACCGTGCCGTCGGTGAAGTCGCTGCTCGTGCGGGCGCGGGTCGCGCTGGCGGAGATGTCGGAGGCGCGCCGCCTCACCTGCGAGGAGGTCCGCCTGGAGCTCGGCGAGGTCGCCGAGGGCCTGACGCGGATGAGCCCGCCGGTCCGCCGCCACCTGAAGGCGTGCGAGCGCTGCGCGATGTTCCGCCAGCAGCTCAAGGAGACGAACAAGGCGCTGGCGGCGATCATGCCCGCGGCGCCGCTGCTCTTCCTCAAGAAGGTCGTGCTCGCCCACCTCGGCACGACCGCCTCCGCCGGCGGCGGCGCCGCCCCCGGCGCGGCCGCCGCCGCGACCGCCGCGGCCGGGGCCGCGAGCATGCTCTCGGCCGGCATCGGCACGATCGCGTCGAAGACCGCCGCGACGCTCGCCGCCGCCGCGATCGTCACCGGCGCCGCCGTCGAGGTCGACCACGTCACGAGCCGCGGCGACCGCTCGCCGCAGCCGGCGCAGATCGCCCGGGCGCCCGAGCCCGCCCCGGCGCCGGCCCCGATCCCGGCGGCCCCGGCCGCGCCCGTCGCCGTCGCCGAGGCGCCCGAGCCGGTCGCCGAGCCCAAGCCGCAGCCGGTCACCGACGAGGCGCCCGTGCGCCTGCGCCGCGAGACCGAGGCCAGGGAGCCGCAGCCCGCCCCCGCCGCCGCCGTCGAGCCCGACGACGCGGCCGAGCCGGCTGCGACGACGGCGCCGGCCAAGCCCGCGACGCCCCCGCCGCCGACCGGGACCGCGCAGGACGGCGCCGGCGTGACCGTCGTGCCGGGCACCGTCCAGCCGGGCGCGCCGACCCAGAGCGTGCCGCCGCCGGCGACGACCCAGCCGGTGCCGCCCCCGCCGGCGCCCGCGCCCGCCGACCCGGCCGCGCCTCCGGCCGACCC
>JADGIB010000232.1 GCA_019683665.1 Solirubrobacteraceae bacterium | reverse complement strand
GTCGCCAGCCGCCGGGTGAGCGTCCGCAGCGCGGCGGCGTCGAACGCGGGCAGGCCGTACGCCTCGCGGAAGCGGTACTCGCGCCGCCACGCGGGCGCGGCGGCGCCGAGGTCGAGGGCGTGGACGGCGACGTCGGCGATCGTGCCGTCGCGGCGGACGCGGGCGGTCGCGAACGCCGGGTCGTTCCCGAACACGGGGCTGATCGACGGCAGCCCGAGCATCGGGGTGTCGCCGTGGACGCGGTAGGTGCTCATGTGCAGGTGGCCGAACACGAGCGCCGGGATCCGACTGGCCGCCGCCGCGTCGAGCAGCGCCGCCTGGCCGGTCTCGGTCAGCAGCGGCACCGGCGCCCCCCGCCCTGGAGCGTCGCGTAGACGTCGATCCCGGGCGGGATGTGGGTCACGAGCCACGCCCGCCGGCCGGGGCGCAGCGCGGCGACGGCCCCGCGCAGCCAGCCGGCCTGGCCGGCGCCCGGGTCGGCGCCGGGCGTCCCGCACGCGTTGTCGTACTCGCGCGACCAGAAGACGTCGTCGACGGCGATCGCCTGAAGCCCGGCGACCGGCAGGCGCGCCCTGTAGGCGCCGAGGTGGCGGAAGCTCGCGACGAAGCCGGGCGCGCGGCCGCGGCGGTTCACGAGCGGGCGCCAGGCGCGGGCGGCCCGCCGCAGGAACGGGCTGTCGGGGGCGAGCACGGCGGCGAGGCGGCCCATGGCGCGCCATCTTCGCGGGCGCGCCGGACCGCGGCAAGATCACGCGAGGCCGGCGGCGCGGCGCCCGCGGCCGTGGCGCCGCTCAGCGCGTCTCGGTGACCTTCGTCAGCCCGGGCGGGGCGTCGATCGGCGCGCCGCGCAGCTGCGCCCAGCGCAGCGCGAGCACCTGGCCGGGGATGACCGCCACGAGCGGGCTCAGCTCCTCCGGGACGCCCGCGGGCAGCGGGAGGTCCGCGTCCGGCGCGTCGTCGAGGCGGATCGTCACGGCGCCGCGGTCCGCGAGGGCGGCGCCGGCCTCGAGGACCGAGGCGCGCACGGCGCCCGACGGCGCCACGAGCAGCGCCGGGGTGCCCCGGGCGACCGCCGCGATCGGCCCGTGCAGCAGGTCCGGCGGGGAGAAGCCCTCGCCGATGATCCCGGTCAGCTCGCGCACCTTCAGCGCGATCTCCATCGCGGTCGCGTAGTGGTAGCCGCGGCCCACGACGACCAGGTGCCGCGTGCCGTGGTGGGCGTCGAGCGCCGGCACGTGCGCGGTGGCGAGGTCGATGGCCTGCGCCATCCGCTCCGGGACCCCGTCGAGCCGCGCCAGGCGGTCGTCGCCGCCGAGCGCGCCGATGAGCCGCGCGACGACGGCCAGCGAGGCCGTGTACGTCTTCGTCGCCGCGACCGAGCGCTCCACGCCGACGGCGAGGTCGAGCACGGCATCGGCCGCGCCGGCGAGCGGGGAGGCGGGGTCGTTCGTGATCGCGGCGGTCGGGACCCCGGCCGCGCGGGCCGACTCGACGACGCCGACGACGTCGGGGGAGCGGCCCGACTGCGAGATCGCCAGCACGAGCGCCCGTGCGCCGCGGGGGACGACCGGAGCGCCGTACTGCGACGCCAGCGACGGGGCCGCGAGCGCCACCGGGACGCCGAGCCGGGCGCCAACGAGGTACTGCGCGTACCGGGCGGCGTTGTCGGACGTGCCGCGGGCGGCGATCAGGACCTGCTCGAGCGGGCCGCGCTCGCGCAGCCGCGCGGCGAGCGCGTCGGCCGCCGGACCGGCGCTGCGCAGCGCGGCGCGCACCGCGTCGGGCTGCTCGCGGATCTCGCGCTCGAGGTGCGACGGGCTCATCGCAGGCCGGTGATCATCGCGACGATCTCGTCGCCGTCGGTCTGCGCCGTCTCGCGGACCCCGACCTGCTCGCCGCGGCGCAGGACGCAGATGCGGTCCGCCAGGCGGAAGACCTGGTCGAGGCTGTGGCTGACGATCAGGATCGCCTTGCCGCGCTCCTTCATGCGCAGGATCGTGTCCTCGACGCGCGCGGTCTCCTGCACGCCCAGCGCGGCCGTCGGCTCGTCCATGAGGATGAGCCGCTCGCCCCAGTGGGTGGCGCGCGCGATCGCCACGCCCTGGCGCTGCCCGCCCGACAGCGCGCGGATCGGGACGCGGGGCGACGGGATGCGGATGTCGAGCTCCTTCAGCAGCTCGGCGGTCTCGGCCGCCATGCGCGCCCGGTCCAGCCGCCGCAGCGGCCCGCTGACCAGCTCGCGGCCCAGGAACAGGTTCATGTACACCGGCTGGTTGTCGGCCAGCGCGAGGTCCTGGTAGACGACCTCGATCCCGTGCGCGCGGGCGTCGCTGGGCGTGGCCATCCGGACCGGCTCGCCGTCCAGGAGGATCTCGCCGTGGCTGGGCGGGTGGACCCCGGCGATGATCTTCAGCAGCGTCGACTTGCCGGCGCCGTTGTCGCCGACCAGGGCCACGATCTCGCCCGCGTGGACGTCGAGGTCCACGGAGCGCAGGGCGACGACGGCGCCGAAGCGCTTGCCCACCCCGGCGAGGCGCACCAGCGGGGTGCCCGGCGCGGTGCTCAGCTCGGCCATGCCGCCTCCCGTCCGTCGCTGCTCCAGATGCCCGTGACGCGCGGCGCTCCGTCGGCGACCCCGGCGATCCCGACCACGTGCGCGCGGGTGACGAACGCCTGGATGCGGAAGCCGAAGATCACGGTCGCGCCGGTGCGCGGGAGCGGCCCGCCGCCCGGGTCGAGCTGCCCGTAGTAGTCGATCGCCTCCGGCGGCGGGATCGTCGCGTCCAGCAGCCGCGGCTCGGCGTCCGGCCGCTCGCTGACGCGCGCGCGCAGCCGGTAGGGCGGGAACACCGGGTCGATGTAGAGGCCGCCGCCGAACACGTAGGCGTGGCCGTCGTGGTGATGGGAGACCTCGGTCACGTAGCAGACCGCCGGGCCCTCGACGAGGTCCTCGACGGCGTGCAGCGGCGTGGTGCCGGTGAGGCCGTGGCCGGGCTCGACGTGGGTGGCGCCGTGCTCGGCCAGCAGCGCGAAGACCGCGCTCGAGGTCGTGCCGGGCGCGTTGATCGCGAGGTCGTCGTGGCCCGCGGCGCGCAGCGCCTCCGCGGCCCGCGCGAGCGTGCCGAGGTTCGGTGTCGGCTTCACCGTCCGCGAATCGTGGTCGAACAGCAGCGCCGGGAACGACGTGATGCCGGCGAAGCGGGCGCCGTCGAGCGCGTCGAGCCGGCGGGCGACGTCGACCACCGACTCCGCCGCGAAGCCGCCCTCGTGCCCGGGGTAGAAGCGGTCGCCGGGCGCGTGGATGCGGGCCAGGAGCGCCTGCTCGCGCCCGCCGGCCCGCGCCGCCGCCGCGGCCTCGGCCGCCTTGTCGTCGCTGAACACCGTCCAGTGCACGGGCTCCAGCGCGCCGGCGGCCGCCGCCTCGGCGGCGGGGACCTGCACGAGATGGCCGACGTGGCCGACCCGCATCCCGCCGGCGTGCACGCGGCGCGCGTCGTCCATGTCGACGGCGACGGCGAGGTCGATCCCGGCGTCGCGCACCGCGGCCAGGAAGCCCGGCGCGCGCCCGACCTGCTTCGTCATCGCCAGCACGGTGAGCCCGTGCCGATCGGCCTCGGCGCGCATCGCCGCGGCGTTGGCGGCGACGGCGTCGAGGTCGAGCGCATACGCGTTGGCCGGGATCGCGCCCTGCTGGTGCAGCGCGGTGACCGCGTCGAGGAAGGCGGGGTTGCGTCGGTGGAGGAGGTCGAGGAACACGGGTCGCTCACGCTCCCTTCGGCTCGCGGAGGGTCAGGGAGATCGCGATCAGGAGCAGCACGCCCTGCGCGACCATCTGCTGGTTGGAGTCCAGCCCCATGAGGATCAGGCCGTTCGTGAGCATGCCCATGATGAGGCTGCCCACGAGCGCGCCGACCACGCTGCCGGCGCCGCCGAACAGGCGCGTGCCGCCGATCACGACCGCGGCGATCACGATCAGCAGGTCGTTGGCGCCGAGCGTGTAGCTGGCGGCCTGGATGCGCCCGACGTAGAGGAGGCCGGCCAGGCCCGCCGCGGTGCCGCTGATGACGAGCACGGCGAGCCGAACGCGGTTGACGTCGATCCCGGTCACGCGCGCGGCCTGCGCGTTGTCGCCGACCGCCAGCACGTGCGCGCCGAAGCGCCGATGCCGGTAGACGACGTGGCCGAGCGCCACGATCGCGATCGTCCACACGACCAGGCTCGGGATGGGGCCGACGTCGCCGGAGCCGAAGACGCTCGCGAACGTGTCGTTGACGACCGCCACGGCCTCGAGGTCCGTCGTCCAGCGCGCCAGGCCGGCGACGAGGCCCATGGTCGCCAGCGTGACGAGGAACGACGGCAGCCGCAGCAGGGTCACGAACAGCCCGTTGACCAGCCCGACCGCGGCGCCCACGCCGAGGCCGGCGGCGACGGCCGGCACGAGGCCGACGTCGCGCAGGACGATCGCGGTCACGAGGGCGGCGAGCGCCACGATCGACCCGACCGAGAGGTCGATCTCGCCGGCGCTGAGCACGAACACCATCCCGACCGCCATGACGGTGACCGGGGCGGTCTGGCGCGCGATGTTCAGCAGGTTGTCCGACGTCAGGAAGCCGTCGTCGTGCAGCGTGACCGCGAAGAACGCGAGGATCAGCAGGAACGCGACGTAGACGACGTACTGACGCGGGTCGACCCGGCGCACCCGCGCCAGCACCGACCCCGGGGGGTCGGCCTCGCGGCGCGGGGCCTGGCCGGTGCTGGGCGCGGTCGACATGGCGCGTCTACCCGAGGGCGTCCAGGACCGCCTTCGGCGGCGCTTCGTTGAGGGACTCCTGGTACCCGGCCTCGAGGTTGTCCTTCGTCACGGTGACGACCGGCGCCACGAGGAACTCCGGCGCCTCCTTGCCGAGGATGCCGTACGCGGCGGACTTCGCCATCGCCTGGCCGAGCTCGTAGGCGCGGTCGGCGATCAGGGCCGCGGTGTTGCCGCCCTTGGCCATGTCGATCGCCAGGACCTCGTCGAGATCGAGCGAGACCAGCTTCGTCTTCGTGTTGCCGGCGTTGCGCAGCGCCGACAGCACGCCCTCGGCCGGCGGCTGCGAGAACGTCACGTAGATGCCGGCGAGGTCGGGGTTCTTGACCAGGATCGCGTTCGCCTGCTCCTCCGCCTTCGCCGGGTCGGCGATGCCCTGCTCGGCGACGATCTCGATGTCCGGGTAGTTCTGCTCGATCGTCTGCTTGAACGCCTCGTCGCGCTGGTTGGTCACGTAGTACTCGGCGTCGTGGAAGAAGTACGCGACCTTGCCCTTGCCGCCGATCGCCGCGGCGAGCGCGTCGGCGGCCTGGTGGCCCATCTCGAACAGGTCGTCGGTCACGACCGTGACGTAGTCCTTGCCCTGGACGAAGCCGGCCGGGACGTTCGACAGCAGCACGAGGTTCGCGCCGGCCTTGACCGCGCTGCGGTAGGCGGACGCGGTCGCGGTCGGGTCGACCGGCAGCGACAGGAGCGCGTCCGGCCGCTTGGCCATGACGGTCTCGATGTCGCTCTTCTGCTTGCCGGCGTCGAAGTTCGCCTGCGTCTCCGCGACGACCTCGATGCCCAGCTCGGCGAACTGGTCCTTGGCGCCGCGGCTGACGGCGTTCACGAAGTCCGACGACTGGTGCCAGACGAGCGCGGCCGTGTGGTTGCCGGACCGGATCTTCTCGATCTCCTCCGGCGTCAGCTCGAGCTCGCTCGTGGGCGTCGCCTTCTCGCCGGCGGGCCCGACGGTCTCGCCGACCGCCGGGGGCCGCGGGGGCCGCCCCCCGCCGGGGGGGGGGGGGGCCCCCCCCCCGG
>JADGIB010000231.1 GCA_019683665.1 Solirubrobacteraceae bacterium | reverse complement strand
CCGCCGTCCTCGGCCTCGCCGCCGCGCTCGCCGCGACGCCCGCCGTCGCCGTCGCCCGCCTCGACGACGAGCGCGAGCGCGAGGTCCGCTGCTCGCAGGGCTCGCGGGCGGAGCTGAAGGCCGAGCGCGACGACGGCCGCCTCGAGGTCGAGCTCGAGGTCGACCAGGGCCGCCGCGGCGTGACGTGGACGGTGCAGATCCGCCGCAACGGCACCCGGGTCGTCGCCACGCGCGCGACGACCCGGGGCCGCAGCGGCTCGTTCTCGGTCGAGCGCCGCATCGCCGACCGCGGCACGAACCGCATCGTCGCGCGGGCCACGAGCCCGTCCGGCGAGGTCTGCCGGGTCCGCGTCACGATCTGACCGGCGGCGCCCCGGCCGCCCATCCACTACCGTCGCGACCGTCATGGCCGCGCCGCCCCCCGCCCTCGACGCCCTCCGCGCCCGCCTGGCCGAGCTCGCCGACCTCGCGGACCTGAGCCGGCTGGCCGCCTGGGACCAGCGCACGATGATGCCGCCCGCCGGCGGCCCCGCCCGCGCGCACCAGCTCGCGACGCTCGAGCGGATCGCCCACGACCTCGCGGGCGCCGACGAGATCGGGGCCTGGCTGGACGAGCTCGAGCCGATCGCCGACACGCTGCCCGAGGTCGACCGCGACCTCGTCCGCGTCGCGCGGCGCGACTGGGAGCGCACGCGGCGCGTCCCCGTCGAGCTGGCCACCGAGGTCGCCCGCGCGGCGGCCGAGGGCCAGGACGTCTGGCAGGAGGCGCGCGCGGCCTGCGACTTCTCGGCCTTCGCGCCCGCGCTCGCGCGCAACGTCGAGCTCGCCCGCGAGACCGCCCGCCACCTCGCCGACCCCGGCCAGGGCCCCTACGACGCGCTGCTGGGCCTCTACGACCACGGGCTCACCGCCGAGCGGGTGTCGGCGGTCTTCGGCCGCCTGGCCGAGGCGCTGCCGCCGCTCGTCGCGGAGGCCGCGGCGCGGCCGGCGCCCGCGCCGCTCGAGGTCCCGGTCGACGTCCAGCGCCGCACGGTCGAGGCGATCCTGCGGCGGCTCGGGGTCGACGACGAGGGCTGGCGGCTCGACGTGTCCGCGCACCCGTTCACCGCCTGGGTCGGGCCGCGCGACACGCGCCTGACGACCCGCTACGACGACGGTGAGCTCGAGGCGCTGCTCGCCGCGATCCACGAGTTCGGCCACGGCCTCTACGAGCGGCAGGTCGCGCCCGAGCTCGCGCGCACGAACCTCGGCGCCGGCACCTCGATGTCGGTCCACGAGTCGCAGAGCAAGCTGTGGGAGAACCACGTCGGCCGCCACCCGGCGTTCGCGCCGGTCATCGCCGCCGAGCTGACCGCCGCCGGCTTCGCGATCGACCCGCCGGCGGTCGTCGCCGCCCTGCGCCGCGTGCGGCCGTCGCTCATCCGCGTGTCGGCCGACGAGCTCACCTACCCGCTGCACATCGTCCTGCGCTTCGAGCTCGAGCGCGCGCTCATCGAGGGCGGGCTCGACGTCGCCGACCTGCCCGCCGCCTGGAACGACGGGATGCGCCGCCTGCTCGGGGTCGAGGTGCCCGACGACGCCCACGGGGTCCTCCAGGACGTCCACTGGTCGGCGGGCGCGTTCGGCTACTTCCCCAGCTACGCGCTCGGGTGCCTCATCGCCGCCCAGCTGTGGGAGCGCCTGGAGGCCGACCTCGGCCCGCAGGACGACGCGCTCGCGGCCGCGCGCGTGGAGCCGATCGCGGCCTGGCTGGCCGAGCACGTGCACGCGCCGGGGCGGCGGCTGGACACCGAGCCGCTGCTGGAGCGGGCGACCGGGCGCGGGCTGGAGGCCGAGCCGTTCCTACGCCACGTCGGCGCGATCGCCGCCGCCGGATAGCACCGCCTCGGCCTCGGCCAGCCACTCGCGCTGCAGCGCCAGCAGCCGCTCGGCGTAGCGGTGGTTGACCTCGAGCAGGTGGCGGCGGGCCGGCAGGTCGCCGGCGCCCGCGCGGCTGCGCTCGACGCCCTCGGCCGCGGCGTCGATCTCGGCGGAGAGCGCGCGCAGGCCCTCGAGCACGGCGGCGGGATCGACGAGGTCGGCGGCCAGCAGGCGCACGATCGGCTCGTTCTGGATGCGCGGCAGCGGGGCGGGCGTGCGCGCCCACTCGGCGATCGCCTCGCGCCCGGCGTCGGTCAGCTCGTAGTGGGTGCGCTCGCGCGTGCGGCCTGGCTCCTTGCGGGCGGTCAGCAGGCCGAGCTTCGCCAGCCGCTTGGGCTCGGCGTACCACTGGCTGGGGGCGGCGTCCCAGTAGACGCGCCCGATCTCGGCCATGCGGCGCAGGTCGTGCGGCCCGGCCCCGCCGCGCCCGACGAGGACGAGGATCGTGAACGAGAAGGGGGTGAGGCGAACGGCCATTGACAAAGCTCCGATTCGGAGTTACAGTGCGCGAGGCAAAGCTCCGATTCGGAGTCTATCCACCAGGGGGGGTTCCCATGACCATCGCCGCCCCGAGCGCCGAGCTCGACTTCCTCGGCGCTCGCGTCCGCGTGCTCGAGGCCAACGACGGCCTGGGCCTCGTCGACATGATCGAGGTCCCGGCCGGCGACATGCCGCCGCTGCACGTCCACCACGACCACGACGAGGGCTTCTACCTGCTCTCGGGCGACCTCACGCTGCTGCTGCCCGGGCGCGAGATCGCGCTGCGCCCCGGCGACTTCGTGCTCGCGCCGCGCGGCGTGCCGCACACCTACCGGGTCGGCGACGCGCCGGCGCGCTGGCTCGTGATCAGCTCGCCGTCGGGCTTCGAGCGCTTCGTCGCCGAGGTCGGCACGCGGGGCATCGCCGACCCGGCGACGCTCGCCGAGGTCGCGGCCACGCACGGGATCGAGATCCTCGGCCCTCCCGGCATGCTGCCGTAGCCGGATTCCGGCCCTTCGGGGCGGCGCCGCCGATATGGTCCGCGCGTGCGCCGCCCCGTCACGGTCCTCGTCGCGCTCGCCGCGCTGCTCGTGGCGATCCCGGTGGCCGCCCAGGCCCCGCCCGCGCCGGTCGTCCCGGCGCTCGAGCTGACCTCCGACGACGGCGAGATCAGCGCGGTCATCCGCGGCCCCGACGGCGCGGTCGCAACCGTCGCCGAGCGCGTCGACGGGCGCCTGGAGGCGCCGGCCGGACCGGTCACGATCGCCGAGGGCGCGGCGGAGGTGGCGCCGCTGGCGCCGTGGCGCTGCGACCGCACCCTGCGCCGCTTCGCGGCGACGATCGCCGCGCCCGGCGCGGCGCCCGTCACCGCCGCCGCGGCCGTGCGCACGCCGTCCTGCGCGCGCCGCCTGCAGGTCAGCCGCGTCCCGTCGCGGCTGCGGACGGGCGCGGAGCTGACCCTGCGCATCGAGGACACCTGGGACGCCGGCGTGCGCGCCCGCGTGTGCGTCGACCCGCCGGCGGGCCGGACCCGCTGCCGCCTCCTCGACGTCCCCGACGACGGCGAGGAGGCGCGGATCACGCGCCGGCTGCAGGCGACCGGCGTCTGGCGGATCGACGTCCGCGCGATGAGCGGCGCCGTGCGGGTGCGCCGCAGCGTCCGCGTCGTCCCGCCCGCGCACCTGCGCCTGCTGGCCACCGGCGACTCGATGATCCAGACCGTCGACCACGCGCTCGACCGGCGGCTGCCGCGCGCCACGGTCCGCAGCGACGCGCGCATCAGCACCGGCATCTCCAAGCCGCAGATGCTCGATTGGGTCGCCCACGCGCGCCGCCAGGCGGCGAGCTTCCGGCCCGAGGCGACCGTCGTCTTCCTCGGCGCCAACGACGGCTTCCCGATCGGCGCCGCCGGCTGCTGCGGCGACGCGTGGATCGACGCCTACGCGCGGCGCGTGCAGGAGATGATGGAGGCCTACCGCCGCGGCGGCGCCGGGCGCGTGTACTGGATGACGCTGCCGACGCCGGGCAAGCCGACGTTCGCGCGCGTCTTCCGGGCCGTCAACGCCGCGGTGCGCCGCGCCGCCCGCCAAGCCGGCTCGGGCGTGCGGGTGATCGACGTGAGCGCCGCGGTCGCGCCGAACGGCTACGCGCGCTCGATCCGGCGCGGCGGCCGCACCGTCGTCGTGCGCCAGGACGACCAGGTCCACCTGTCGCTGGCCGGGGCCGACATCGCCGCGGCCCTCGTCGTCGACGCGCTGCGCCGCGACGGGCTCGTCTGACCGCCGGATGGTCTTCCCGACGATCCAGTTCGCGATCTTCTTCGTGATCGTGCTCGCCCTCAACTGGGCGCTGATGCCGCACCCGCGCGTCTGGAAGCCGTTCATCCTCGTCGCGAGCGCGGTCTTCTACGGGGCGGCGAGCTGGAGCTGGGTGGCGCTGCTGGCCGGCGTGATCGTGGCCAACCAGGTCGCGGCCGTCCTCGTCGCCCGGGCAGCGAGCGCGCGCGCCCGCACGTGGATCGTGGCGGCCGCGGTCGCCGCGGACCTCGGCCTCCTCGGCCTGTTCAAGTACTACGACTTCTTCGTGCAGGACGTCGCGGCGCTGCTCGACGACGTCGGCCTGGGGACGTCGCTGCCGCTGCTGTCGCTGGCGCTGCCGGTCGGCATCAGCTTCTTCGTCTTCCAGGCGATCTCGTACGTCGTCGACGTCAAGCGCGGACTGCTCGCGCCGGCGCGGACGGTCGACCTGGCGATCTACCTCAGCTTCTTCCCGCACCTCGTCGCCGGGCCGATCGTCCGCGCCCGCGAGTTCCTGCCGCAGCTGCGCACCCCGCGCGACCCGCGCGACGTGGCCGTGGGCGCCGGGGTGGTGCTGATCGCGATCGGCCTCGTGAAGAAGGTCGCGATCGCCGACTACCTCGCGCGCGAGGTCGTGGACCCGGTGTTCGCGGTGCCCGAGCTGTACCACGCGCCCGACGTCGCGCTCGCCGCGCTCGGCTACACCGCCCAGATCTACTGCGACTTCTCCGGCTACACCGACATGGCGATCGGGCTGGCGCTGCTGATGGGCTTCGTGTTCCCGCAGAACTTCGCCTCCCCGTACCGCTCGGGCAGCTTCCGCGAGTTCTGGCGCCGCTGGCACATCACGCTGTCGCGCTACCTGCGCGACTTCCTCTACATCCCGCTCGGCGGCAACCGCGGCGGGACCGCGAGGACCATCCGCAACCTGATGATCACGATGACGCTCGGCGGCCTGTGGCACGGGGCGGCGTGGACGTTCGTGCTGTGGGGCGCCCTGCACGGCGCGGCGCTGTCGGTCGAGCACCTGCTCGGGCCCGGCCGGATCGCGCGCGTGCCGGCGGTCCTGCGCTGGCTGATCGTGTTCGCGCTCGTCGTGTTCGGCTGGATCCTGTTCCGCAGCCCCGACCTCGATGTGGCCGGCGCGTTCCTCGGCCAGCTCGGCAGCTTCGGTCCGGCGACGCTCGTGACGCCCGTCGCCGCCGGCCTCGTGCTGCTCGTCATCGGCGGCCAGCTCCTGCCGCCGCGCCCGCTCGACGCGCTGCGCCTGCGCCTCGAGGGCCTGCGCGTGCCGGCGCTCGCCGCGGGCCTGGCGGCGACCGTCCTCGTCGTCGGGGCGACGGTCCCCAGCCAGGGGGTCCCGCCGTTCATCTACTTCCAGTTCTGAGCGCGCGGAAGTAGGCTCGCGCCGCACCGCGGACGCAGGGGGAAGCTGAGATGGACGCGCTGCTCGACCGGGATGGCGAGCTCGAGGCGCTGGCGGCAGGGACGGAGCGCGCCCGTGAGGGCGAGGGGAGCGTGGTGCTCGTGGAGGCGCCCGCCGGCGGCGGCAAGAGCGCGCTGCTGGCGGCGGCGCGCGCCCGCGCCGCGGCGGCCGGCGTGCGCGTGCTACAGGCGCGCGGCGCCGTGCTAGTCGCCGCGTTAGCCA
>JADGIB010000230.1 GCA_019683665.1 Solirubrobacteraceae bacterium | reverse complement strand
CGGGCGCCGCGGCCGGCGCCTACCGGGCGCGCGCCGGCGCCTCCGGCCGCGGCCGCGCCCGCGGCCGCCTGCTCGCCGCCGGGCTTCCGGTCGCGATCGCGGCGATCAACCGCGCCGGGCTGGGGCCGGTGCGCGGCGACCTGTCGGGGCCGGGCCTGCGCGTCGCGTCGCTGCGGGCGATGGACGAGGTCGCCCGCCGGCTGCGGATCGGCGCCCGGACCGTCGTCTTCGGCCACTCGCACCGGCCCGGCCCGCTGCCTGGCGACGACCCCGCCGAGTGGGGCCGCCTCGTCAACTGCGGCTGCTGGGTCCGCGGCGAGCACGGCCCCGCCGGCCCCGACGACCCGTACGCGCCGGGCGTCGCCGTCCGCGTCCCGGAGACGGGGGCGCCCGCCGTCGTGCGGCTGCTCAGCCCGCGCTGACGCCGGGGGTGAAGCAGACGGCCTCGCACGTGACGCCGTCGCCGACCTCGAGCTCGAGGACGCCCTCGGTGTGGCGGTCGTGCTCGACGAGCGGGTAGGCGCCGGCGTGGTCGACGGCGATCGCGCGGCCGTTGGCGACGACCTCGCCGCGGCCCGACAGGACGGCCCACACCCCGCCGGCCGCGTACGGGCCCGAGTAGGGGCCGGGCTGGTCGGGCGTCGGCGCGACGACGAGCGCGTCCGGGTCGTCCTCGGGGCGGACGGGCGGGAGCGGGTCGACGTCGAGGCCGAGCAGCTCGCCGATCGCGCGCTCGGTGTCGGCGTAGCCGCCCTCGCCGAAGTGGACCTCGAAGAGCATCCCGCGCTGGTCGAACAGGTAGCGCGCCGGCCAGCCCTCGTTGCCGTAGAGGCGCCAGATCTCCAGGTCGGGGTCGAGGACGACCGCGTGCTCGATCCCCAGGCGCGCGACCGCGTCGCGGACGACGTCGGGGTCGCGCGAGGCCTCGAACCCGGGGGCGTGGACGGAGATGACGCGCAGGCCGTGCCCGGCGTAGCGCTCGTGCCAGGCGCGGACGTACGGGAGCGTGCGCAGCGAGTTGACTCGGCAGACGTCGAAGAACTCGACGAGCACCGGCCGCCCGATCTGCTTGTCCATCCGCAGCATGGCGACGTTGACCCACGTCAGGCCGACGGGGAAGGGCGGGGCGGCGATGTCCGGGACCGGCGCGCGCACGGCGCGCCCCACGGTAGCGGCGGCCCTTCGGGTTGCATGGTCCTGACCATTCGGGAACACTCCCGTCCACACCACCCGTCTCTTGGAGGAGCGGATGAGAACGCGCACGGTGGCGGTGGCCACGGCGGTTGCGGTGCTGGGCTGGGCGGCGGCGGCGTCCGCCCAGGAGCAGGTGAACACGTACACCGTGACCGGCAGCACCTCGCCGGCGAAGGCGGGGTCGAAGCAGCGGCCGATCCCGATCTCGCTGAACTTCGACTACACCGTCGGGGAGCAGAGCGGGCTGCGGCCGAGCCCGGTCAAGCGCGCTACACGATCGGGTTCTACGGCGTCCGGTCCAACGGCGGCCTGTTCCCGAAGTGCACGGCGGCGCAGCTGAACGCGGCCCAGAGCGACTCCGGCTGCCCGCGCGGCTCCCTGGTCGGCGCCGGCACGGTGATCAACGAGACGGGCGCGTCCAGCGATCCCGCCGACAAGAGCATCGCCTGCAACCTGAACCTGCGGGTCTACAACGCGGGCCAGGACCGGGCGGCGCTGTGGCTGCAGGGCGGGCCGACGCAGGTCGTGCGCGGCAAGCCGTGCGTGATCCAGATCAACCAGGCCATCGACGCGCGCTACGTCAGCCACCCGGGCGGGACCGCGCTGCAGTTCGAGGTGCCGGCCAACCTGCTGCACCCGGTCGGCGGCCTCGACAACGCGGTCGTGCGGGTCGAGTCGACGATCCGGCGGCTGACCGTGCGCCGCGGCGGGAGGCTGCGGGGCTACTACGAGTCGATCGGCTGCCGCAGCCGCCAGCGGCCGATCTCGGTCGACTTCCTGTCCGAGGCCGGCCAGTCGGAGACCGCGACGGCGCAGGCCCGCTGCTGATCGGTCGGTCAGTTCCGCTAGGGTGATGGCCCTCACATACGGGGCGGCGCGATGCGATCCGATCGCCCGCCCCGTGTGTTGTCACGGTGGGAGGGGAGACCGCCATGCGGGCCTGCCCTCCCTCCTGTCCCGCACCACGGAGGAATCCACCCTTGCGCAAGCTCGCAATCCTTCCGGCCGCCCTCGTGGCGGCTCTGGCGCTCGCCCCGGTCGCCGGCGCCCAGTCGTCGACGTACGACATCACCGCGTCGACGTCCCCGGCCAAGGCGGGGTCGAAGAAGCGCCCCGTCCCGGTCTCGGTCACGTTCGGCGCCAAGGCCCAGGGCGAGGGTCGTCCCAGCACCTCGAGCCGGTTCGCCGTGACGTTCGGCGGCGTCCGCGTCAACGTCCGCGGCTTCAAGACCTGCTCGGTCGCCTCGATCAACGCGGCCCAGAGCGACAACGGCTGCAGCAGCGCGGCCCGCATGGGCACCGGCAAGGTCGTCAACCTCGTGGGCGCGTCCACCGACCAGAACGACACGTCGATCAGCTGCACGCTGAACGTCCGCATCTACAACGGCGGCGGCGGCACGGCGGCGATCTTCCTGCAGGGCGGCCCCGCGGTGCCGGGCGCGCCGTGCCCGGTGCAGGTCAACCAGGCGCTCAACGGCGCGCTGCGCAACACCTCGTCCGGCCTGCAGCTGTCGTTCGACATCCCGGCGAACCTGATGCACCCGATCACGGGCCTCAACCAGGGCATCTACGAGCTGAACGCCACGCTGTCGAAGAAGACGGCCCGCGTGCGCGGCAAGCGCGTGCACCTGTTCGAGTCGGTCGGCGGCTGCCGCGGCGGCAAGCGCCAGGTCGTGCTGAACCTGACCGCCGAGGCCGGCGGCAGCAGCACCTCGCGCGGCACCGCGCGCTGCTCGTAGCGCCGGCGCGCCCGGACGCACGACGGACCACGGAGCGGGCCCTCGGGCCCGCTCCGCTCGTATGATCGGCCCCATGACGCTCCGGGCCGCAGCCGTGCTGGCCCTCGCCGCCTTCGTCGTCCACGAGACGCGCTACCTGCTCGTCCCCGACGTCCACGCCGACGCGGGGCACGGGTACCTGGCGGCGGTGCCGGCCCTCCTCGGCCTCGCGATCGCGCTGGCCGCGGGCCGGACCCTGGTCGCGCTGGGCCGCGGGGAGCGCCGCGCCGGCCGCGGCCCGTCCTGGGCCCAGGCGGCGGGCGCCCTGCTCGCCGTCCACGCCGGGCAGGAGCTGGCCGAGCGCGTCCTCGCCGGCGGCGGCCCGCTCGACGCCGGCGCGCTGCTCGTCGTCCCGCTGTGCGCGGCGGCCGGCGCGCTCGTCGCGCTCGCGCTGCGCCGCGCCGAGCGGCTCCTGCGCGACGCGCCCGTCCCGGCCCGCGCGCCGCGCCTGCGCCCGGTGGCCGCGCCGGTGCCGCTGCCGCCGGCCGCCCCGGGCCTGCGCCCGCCGGCCGTGCGGCTGCGCCACCTCGCGGGCCGCGCGCCGCCCGCCTTCGGCCGACCCTGACCCGTCGACCGAAGGAGGCCCTTCCCATCCCATGACCACGCTCCAGCGCATCGCGCTGCTGGTGCTCGCCGCGGCGGTGCTCGTCGTCGGCTTCGTCCTGCTGCGCCAGGCCGACGACGACGACCCGAGCCCGACGACCGCGGCGACGGCCCCGCAGCCCGCCACGACCGAGACCGAGCCCTCCGGGGGCGCCACCGCGCCCGCCGACGACGCGCCCGCCGGCGACGAGGCGGCGCCGGAGGCCCCCGGCCCCGAGGCCGAGGAGGCCGAGCCGCGCGTGCCGACGATCCGCGTGCGCGGCGGCGAGCCCGTCGGCGGCGTGCGGACGCTCCGCTACGCCGAGGGCGACGAGATCGAGCTGCGCGTCGTCTCCGACGCGGCCGACGACGTCCACGTCCACGGCTACGACATCGAGCGGCCCGTGCCCGCGGGCGGGAGCGTGCGCCTGCGCTTCGAGGCGTCGATCGTCGGCCGCTTCGAGGTCGAGCTGCACCACAGCGGCGCCCGGATCGCCCGGCTCGAGGTCCAGCCGTGAGGCGCCGCGCCCTCGCCGCGGCCGGCGTCGCCGCCGGCCTCGCCCTCCTGCTCCCGGCCACGGCCGCCGCGCACGGGCTCGTCGGCAAGCAGGACCTGCCGATCCCGCGCTGGCTGTTCGCCTGGGGCGCCGCCGGCGTCCTCATCGTGTCGTTCGTCGCGCTGGCCACGCTGTGGCCGTCGCCGCGCCTGCAGGAGCTGCGCGAGCGCGCGGTCTGGCGGGTGCCGGGAGCCCGCGCGCTCGAGGTCCTCGGCGGCGCGATCGGCGTCGTCGTCTTCGCCGTCGTCGTATACGCCGGGCTGGCCGGCAGTCAGTCGCCGCAGGAGAACCTCGCCCCGACGTTCATCTACTACGTGTTCTGGGTCGGGATCCCGTTCCTGTCGTTCCTGGTCGGGGACGTGTTCCGGCTCTTCAACCCGTGGCGGGCGATCGCCCGCGCCGTCGCCTGGGCGGCGACGCGGATCGCCGGTCGCGGCGCGCTGCCCGAGCCGCTCGAGTACCCGCGCGCGCTCGGGCGCTGGCCGGCGGCGATCGGGATCCTCGCCTTCGCCTGGGTCGAGCTCGTCTACGTCGACCGCGACGACCCGTCGACGCTGGCGATCATGGCGCTCGCCTACGCGGCGGTGCAGCTCGTCGGCATGAGCCTCTACGGCATCGACCCGTGGCTGCGCAACGCCGACCCGTTCGGCGTCACGTTCTCGCTGCTGTCGCGCCTGGCGCCGCTGCGCTGGCACGACGGGCGGCTGCTCGCGCGCCGGCCGCTGGCGGGCATCGTCGGGCTCGACCCGCGGCCCGGGACCGTCGCGCTCGTGTGCGTCATGATCGGCACGACCTCGTTCGACGGCTTCTCGATGGGGACCGTCTGGAACGACGTCGCGCCCGACCTGCAGCGCGTCTTCATGGACCTCGGGATCGGGGCCGAGACCGCGCTGCAGATCGCGTTCACGATCGGGCTCGTCGCCATGGTCCTGCTCGTCGCCGCGCTCTACCGGCTCGGCGTCGAGGGGATGCGCACGGTGGGCGAGGCGCACTCGGCCCGCGAGCTGGCCGGCGCGTTCGCGCACACGCTCGTGCCGATCGCGCTCGCCTACCTCGTCGCGCACTACTTCTCCGCGCTCACCTACCAGGCGCAGGCGATGGCGTACCTGATCTCCGACCCGCTCGGCGACGGCTCGAACCTGTTCGGCACCGCGTCGGCGTCGATCGACTACGGCTGGATCAGCGCGAACGCGATCTGGTACGTGCAGGTCGGGGCGCTGATCGTCGGCCACGTGTGCGGCCTGATCCTCGCCCACGACCGGGCGCTGGCGCTCTACCGCGACGTGCGCGCGGCGACCCGCTCGCAGTACTGGATGCTCGTCGTCATGGTCGGCTTCACGAGCCTCGGCCTGTGGCTGCTGTCGGCGGCGTCGCAATGAGCGGCCCGGTCCTCGCCCACATCGGCCACTGGTGGACGTCGATCCTGTACGTCGCGCCGGTGGTGGTCGTCGTCGTCTGGCTGGCGCTGCAGAGTTGGCGCGCGAAGCGCCGGGATCCCGAGCGGCGATGAATCAGCCCGCCGCGAACGGGGCAGCATGGCGATGCCATGATGAGCGCCCAGGAGCTCCACGCGCTGCTGGAGGAGGTGCCCGACACGTTCGAGCTCGTCGTCGTGTCGCCTGACGCGGGCCCCGTCGGCCTGCTCGCCGCCTGGCGCTGCGCCCACGACGAGGCGACCCGGGCCCTGGCGGCCTGGCGCCGCGCCCCCGGGCGCGAGGCGTTCGCGGCGTTCCGCGCGGCCCAGGACCAGAGACTTAT
>JADGIB010000010.1 GCA_019683665.1 Solirubrobacteraceae bacterium | reverse complement strand
CCATCGCCGCGGGGGGGGGGGGGCGCGGGGTGGGGGGGGGCGCCCGCGCGCGGGGGGGCCCGCGGGCCGGCCCGCCCGCGGGCGACGGCTGCGCCGTCGCCGTCGCGGTGGCGGTGGAGCCGCCGGCCGTGTCCCCGGACGACTCCGAGTCGTCGCTGCCGCAGGCGCCGAGGACGACCACGGCGAGCAGGGCAGCGAGCATCGCGATCACGCGATGAGCCTTCATGAGTGTGCTCCTTGGGTGCGGCCGGCCCCGCAATGGCCGGCGATGAACAACGACAGCGCCTTGGCCGCGTCGACGACCTCCCGCACGGCGACGCGCTCCTCGGCGGTGTGACAGACGGCGATGTCCCCCGGCGCGAAGTACACGCACGGGATCCCCTGCTCGGTGAGGAAGGAGGCCTCCGACCAGAACGGCGCCCCGGCGATCCCGCCGGTGCCGGGCGCGACGGCCTGCACGCAGGCGCGGAGCGCCGCGACCGCGTCGAGGTCGGCGGGCGTCTCGCTCGGCAGCCCGCCGAGGGCGTGGTCGCGACCGGCCGGGAAGCGGACGTCCGCGGTGACGCCGGTGCCCTCGACGCCGCGGCGGACGGCGGCCTCGATCGCGGCGCCGGCCTCGCCGAGGTCCTCGGACGGCACGAGCGTGCGGATGAGGCTCAGCCGGGCCGCGCCGGGCACGGCGATGTAGCCGCCGGCCGACGCCTCGGTGACGAGCAGGCCGGGGCGGCCGAGCAGCGGGTGGGCGGGGCGCGCGCGGAGCTCGTCATCCAGCGCCCACAGCTCGGACAGCACCCGGTGGGCGGCGCGCAGCGCGTCGACCCCCTCCTCGGGACGGCCGAAGTAGGCGCTGCGGCCGGTCAGCTCGATGTCGGCGATCAGGAAGCCGATCTGGGCGGGGTACACGTCGAGCCTCGTCGGCTCGACGTAGACCGCGAAGTCGGGGCGCGGCACGGTCCCGGCCGCGATGCGCCGGGTGAACGCGCGCATGCCGATGCTGCGGCCCATCCCGGGCTCGCCGCTCTCCTCGTCGCAGATCCAGGCGGTGACGAGGTCGCCCTGCAGCGTCGCGGTGGCGGCGGCGGCGCGGACGGCCTCGAGGGCGGCGGCGATGCCGCCCTTCAGGTCGGACGCTCCGCGGCCCCACAGCTCGCCGTCGACGATCGCCGCGCCGAACGGGTTCTCGCGGGGGTCGCCCGGCCAGCGCTCGGACCAGCCGTCGACGCGGACGGTGTCGAGGTGACCGGCCAGCAGGAGGCGGCGGCCGCCCCCGGTCCCGCGGGTCACGCTCCAGACGATGGGGCGGCCGGGCGCGGCCTCCTCGACGTGGACCTCGTCGGCGCCGGCGGCGCGCAGCTCGTCGGCCACCAGCCGCGCGAAGGCGGTCTCGTCGCCGGTGATCGACGGCGTGCGGACAGCGCGCCGCAGGAGGTCGACGACGCGGGCCTCGTCGACGGCGTCGAGCAGCGCGTCGCGCAGGTCGGGCGGGACGGGCGCGGTCATCGCTCGGCCTCCGTGGGCTCGGGGTCGGTGTCGCGGGCGAGCTCGATCGCGCCGAGCACGCCGGCCTGCTCGCCGAGCGAGCTGGCCTCGATCTCCAGCGGACGGTGCGTGAGGCGCGCGAGATGCGCGCGGATCGCGGCCAGCAGCTCGGGGCGCGTGCCGATGCCGCCGCCGAAGACGACGAGCGCGGGGTCGAGCACGCTCTGCACGGCGGCGACGGCCAGGGCCAGCGACCGCGCCTGGTGGTCGAGCGCGGCCTCGGCCTCGCGGTCGCCCGTGGCCGCCAGCGCGAACAGGTCCATCGGCTCGGTGGGGTCCGCGCCGGTGCGCTCGGCGTAGCGGCGGGCGACGGCGGCGCCGCCGGCTGCCTCCTCGAGCGTGCCGCGCACGTGGTTGGCGGGGGAGAAGGGGTCGCCGCCGAGCGGCAGCCAGGCGATCTCGCCGGCGGCGCCGGTGGCCCCGCGCTGGAGGCGGCCGCCGGCCACGATCCCCATGCCGACGCCGGTGCCGACGGCGATGAACGCGAAGTCGTCGAGGCCGGCGCCCAGGCCGCGGCGGTGCTCGGCCAGCGTGGCGGCGTTGACGTCGTTGTCGATGGCGACGGTCACCCGCAGCGCCTCGCGCAGCGCGCCCGCGAGGTCGACGCCGTCGAAGGGGGGGAGGTTCGGCGCCAGGTGGAGCGCGCCGCTCTCGCGGTCGGCGACGCCCGGGACGCCGAGCCCGATGCGGCCGACCCGGTCCCAGCCGATCCCGGCCTCGTCGGCCAGCTGGCGGCACAGGTCGACGATGAGCCGAACGATCTCGTCGGCGTCGTCACGCGGGGTGGGGCGGGCGGCGCTGGCGAGCTCGACGCCCGCTGGGTCGGCGAGCAGGACGCGGGTGTAGGAGCCGCCGAGGTCGACGCCAGCCACGCACCTGCGGTCCGAGCTCGTGCCATTAGGAAAGGTCATTTCCTATTTGCGATCCTAGGCACCGTGTGAAGGGGATGTCAAGCCGGTATCGAAGCGATGCCGTTCGGACGTCCTTGACGGAAACCTGCTTCCCTATTCAGGCGACATGGCCCCGCCTCAGCCCTCCAGTCGCGCGATCCGCGAGCACAACCTGCGGCTCGTGCTGGGCGCGCTCGGGCGCGACGAGGCGCGATCGCGCGCGGAGCTGGCCGCGGCGACCGGTCTGTCGAAGCCCACGGTGGGGGGCGCGCTGCGCGCGTTCGCGCAGGCCGGGCTCGTGCGCGAGATCGGCCGCACCACCGGGCGGCGCGGGCCCAGCGCCACGCTCTACCAGCGGGTGCCGGACGCGGCCTTCGTGCTCGGCGTCGACGTGGGGGCGCGCTACGTGCGCGCCGTCCTCGCCGACCTCGACGGCGAGCCGGTCGACGAGATGACCGTGCGCCTCGACCGCCCGCACGTCGACGCGGTGGTCGCGGCGGCCGAGCGGGTGCGGGCCCGCGTGGGCGACCGCCTGGCGCGCACCGAGCTCGCCGTGGGCGGCACCCCCGGCGTCGTCGACCCGCACACCGGCCGGGTGGGAGCGGCGCCGAACATCGAGGGCTGGGAGGGCGTCATGGCCGAGCGCGTGCTCAGCCGCGCGCTCGGGGTGGCGGCGCTCATCGAGAACGACGTGAACCTGGCTGCGCTCGGCGAGCAGGCCCACGGCGGGGGACGCGGCGTCGACAGCTTCGCCTATCTGGCGATCGGCTCCGGCCTGGGCGCCGGGATCGTCCTGCACGGGCAGCTGCACCGCGGCGCGCGCGGGGCCGCCGGCGAGGTCGGCTTCCTGCCGGTCGGCGAGGACCCGTTCACCGGGACGCGGCCGGCGGGCACGGGCGCGATGGAGCGGCGGCTGTCGAGCGCCGGCCTCGTGGCCCTGGCCGAGGAGCTGGCCGCGACGACGCCGAGCGGGATGACGCCGCCGTTCCAGGTCGACGAGCTGTTCGACGCCGCCCGCCACGGCGACGCGCTGGGCCGCGCCGTCGTCGCCCGCGCCGCGCGCGAGATCGCCGTCTGCATCGCCGGCATCAGCGCGGTCGTGGACCTCGAGCTCGTGCTGCTTGGCGGGGGCATCGGCGACAACGACGACCTGCTGCTGCCCGACGTGCGCGCCGCGATCGCCGAGCTGCTGCCGCTGCCGCCCCGGGTCGAGCGCGCCGCGCTGGCGGCGCGCGCGGTGACGACCGGCGCGCTCGCGGTCGGCTGCGACCGCGCCCGCCAGGCGCTCGTCAGCCGCCTGGTCGACGGCGAGAGCCCGGGCGGCCCGCCCGAGGCCTGACCCGGCGCCGGCGCGCGGGACCGTTGTCGTCTCGCGGTCGCATGGCGACCCGGATCCGACAACGGTCGGCGCGGGGGCTCACCCGCGCCGCCGGGAGCTGATCACCGCCGGCTCGCGCACGCGGCGGGCCAGCTCGTCGAAGCGGGCGTGGGCCTCGCGGGCGCGGATGCGGCCGTGGTGCTCGGGCGCGGTCCGCTCGGCGGTGTCGAGGCCGTCGGCGGCCCGGTCGCCGAGGGCGTCGAGGGCGGCGGCGATCGCGTCCAGGCTCGCCGCCACGCAGTCGAGCGCCGCCTCGGTGTCGGCCAGCGGCTGCGGCGTGCGGGCCGCCGCGCGCATCCCCTGCGCCGCCGCGAGCACCGCGGACGCCCGGTCGTAGAGCTCGTGGGTCGGGTCTCGCACGGCGATGCGCCTCCTCAGGTCGGGACGTCCGCGAGCGCCGGGCCGAGCCGCGCGCGCAGGCCGCCGGCCATGTCGCGGGCGATCCGCAGCGTCCTCGCGGTCTCGTCGCACTGCTCGATGACGCGGCGGGCGCCCGCCGCCGTCTCGGGCCGGGCGCCGCCGCCCGCGGCGACCGCCTGCTCGGCGGCCTGGGCCCGCAGCGCCGTCATCGTGTCCGCCAGCGCGTCGAACGTCGCCTCCAGGCAGCCGAGCGTCGCCGCGATCGCCGGCTGCGTCCCGTCGTTGCCGGCGACCGCGCGCAGGCCGCGCGCGGCGAGCAGCAGCTCGCAGGCCTGGTCGTAGAGCAGGCGCTCGGGACCCGGGTCGGGCGGCGTCCCGCTGGCGGGACGACGACGCTCGGAGACGGCGGTGCGACGGGAGAGGATCGACATGGCGCCAGGGTCCCTCGCGCGCGCGGGGGCGTACATTGGGCCCGATGTGTATTCCGGGGCCCGCGGCGGCAGCGCCGCGGCGCGGCGCCATCTCCATCTTCTGGCGAGTCGTGGCCGTCAACGTCGCGGTCCTCGGGACCTCGGCGCTGCTGCTCATCGTCACGCCGATCCGCATCACCCCGCGCATCGCGGCGGCCGAGGCGGCGATCGTCATCGCCGGCTTCGTCGTGCTGACGGCGATCAGCCTCCTGCTCCTGCGCGGGGTCCTGTCGCCGCTGCGGCGCCTGGCGGCGACGATGGACCTGATCGAGCTGCGCACCCCCGGCCGCCGGCTCGACGAGCGCGAGGGCCGCTACGCCGAGGTCCTCTCGGTCGTCCGCGCCTTCAACGCGATGCTCGACCGCCTCGAGGAGGAGCGGCGCACGAGCAGCCGCCGCGTGCTCGAGGCCCAGGAGGCCGAGCGGGTGCGGATCGCCCGCGAGCTGCACGACGACATCGGCCAGACGCTGACGGCGATCGCGATGGAGGCCGAGCGGGCCGCCGGCGCCGACGACGACCCGCGCTCGCAGGCCCTGCGCCGCGCCGCGAGCGCCGTCCGCGCCAGCCTCGACGACCTGCGCCGCATCGCCCGCGAGCTGCGCCCCGAGGCGCTCGACGACCTCGGCCTCGCGAACGCGCTCATCTCGCTCGGCCGCCGCGTCCAGCAGCAGAGCGGGGTCGAGGTGTCCGTGCGCGTCGCCGAGGGGCTGGCGCCGCTGGCCTCCGAGACCGAGGTCGCCGTCTACCGCGTCGCCCAGGAGAGCCTGACGAACGCGATCCGCCACTCGGGCGCCCGGCGGGTCGAGGTCACGCTCGCCCCCGACGGGCCCTGGACCGTCCTCACCGTCCGCGACGACGGCGTCGGCCTGCGCGGCAGCATCGAGTCCGGCACCGGCGTCACCGGGATGCGGGAGCGCGCGCTGCTCGTCGACGGGCGCCTGGCCCTGCGCTCCGAGCCCGGCAGGGGCACCGTCGTCGAGCTGCGAGTCCCCGGAGGGAGCCCCTGATGGCCGTGCCGCTGAAGACCCGCATCCTCCTCGCCGACGACCACGCGGTCGTCCGCGGCGGGCTGCGGATGGTCCTCGACGCCGAGCCCGACCTCGAGGTCGTCTGCGAGGCGGCCGACGGCGCCGAGGCGCTCGAGCTCGGGCTGCGCGAGGACGTCGACCTCGCCGTCCTCGACGTGTCGATGCCGAAGATGACCGGGCTGCAGGCCGCGCGCGAGCTGTCGCGCCGCCGCCCCGAGCTGCGCATCCTCATGCTCTCGATGCACGACAACGAGCAGTACTTCTTCGAGGCGCTGAAGTCGGGCGCCTCCGGGTACGTGCTCAAGTCGGCCGCGAACGCCGAGTTCGTCGAGGCGTGCCGGGCCACGATGCGCGGCGAGCCGTTCCTCTACCCGTCGGCGGCCGCCGCGCTCATCCGCGACTACCTCGAGCGGGCCCGGCGCGGGGAGGAGACCCCGACCGACCCGCTCACCCCGCGCGAGCTCGACGTCCTGAAGCTCATCGCCGAGGGCCACACGAGCGAGGAGATCGCCGAGATCCTCCACATCAGCAAGAAGACCGTCGACCGCCACCGGGCGAACATCCTCGAGAAGCTCGGGATGCGCAACCGCGTCGAGCTGACCCGGTACGCGATCCGGCGCGGGCTCGTCGAGCCCTAATGGGGACCGGACCCCATGGCGCGCGGCCGCGCCGTCGGCGACGATCGCGCCCATGGCCATCGTCCTCATCCGCTGCACCGCGCACCGGGAGATGCCGAGGCCGGTCTTCGAGGAGTGGCTCGCCCGCCAGCGCGTCGACCTGACCGCGGCCGGGTCCGGCGTCCGCCACCTCGACGCGGCGCCGCTCGGCGCGGCCACCTGGATCCTCGAGCTGCACGGGGCGCCGGGGCGCGACGAGGACCTCGTCGCGGCGGCCCGCAACCTGCTCGGCGACCTCGCGCTGCTCGGGCTGCGGCCGCAGCCGCTCGTCCCCGCCGCCTCGCTGTCAGCGGGCGACGTCCTCGGCGACCGTCTCGACGGCGACGATCCGCAGCCGGCGGGTGCGACCGCCGGGCAGCTGGACGTCGACCTCCTCGCCGGCCGCGCGACCGAGGATCGCCTGGCCGACCGGTGACGCCGCCGACACGACCCCGGCGCCGGCGCCGTCCTGCCAGGCGATCACCTCGTGCGTCGTCGACCGGCCCGACGCGACGTCCTCGAGCGTGACCTGCGAGCCGAGCCCGACGACGTCCTCGCCCGACGGCTCGTGGTGGACCACCGTCGCCTGGCGCAGGAGCGACTCCATCTGCGCGATCCGGGCGCGGACGACCATCTCGTCCTCGCCGATGGCCAGGCGCGCGTCCTCGTCGGTGTCGTCGGCGGCCTCGCGGCGGCGCTCGGTGAACTCGCGCTCCATGAGCGCGCGCAGGCGCGCGACCTCCGCGGCCAGCAGCTCGGCGGCGGTGCTCGTCAGGACCGGCCCGGGGCGGGCGAAGGCGTCGGCTGGGGCGGTGGCGGAGGTCGACGACGCGCGACGGTCACCGTCGCGCCGGGGCACGGAGATCATGCCTGGATGCTCGGCCAGCGCGGGCCGCGCGGCCATGGGGCCTGATGACCATCTTCGGTGGGGCTCAGCGGGTGCGGACGACCATGGCGATCGCCGCGCCGGCCGCGAGCAGCGCCCAGCCCGCGCCCGCGTGCCCGGCGGCGATCAGCCACGCGCCCGCGACCGCGGCGACGAGGATCGCCGCCCAGGGCGCGAGCTCGCGCCGGCGCCGGGACGGGCGGGGGTCGGGCCGACGGCGGATCATGCTCGCAGTCTGCGCCTCGCGCGGGCGCGCGGCCATGGGGTCTGATGCCGATCCCGGCGGGGGAGCAGACCCCATCCCGAGGGCACGCGCGGGTGCCCGCGGCGCGTGCGGGCGGCGGCCGGCGCCCGTAGGATGGCCGCGAACCCCGAGCGAAGGGAGACGGCGTGAGCCATCTGCTGCGCCGGCACGCCCCGATCACCGAGGCGGCCTGGCGCGAGATCGACGAGGAGGCGCGCCAGCGGCTGCAGCCCGCGCTGGCCGCCCGCCGGCTCGTCGACTTCGCCGGCCCGTTCGGCTGGGAGCGCTCGGCCACGAACCTCGGCCGCGTCGACGCGCTCGCGGGCGAGCCGGTCGCCGGCGTGCGGGCCCGGCGGCGGCGCGTGCTGCCGTTCGTGGAGCTGCGCGCCCCGTTCTCGCTGGCGCGCGCCGAGCTGGAGGACCTCGACCGCGGCGCCGCCGACGTGGACCTCGACGCGCTCGACGCCGCCGCCCAGCGGATCGCGGTGGCCGAGAACCTCGCCGTCTTCCACGGCCTGGCGCCGGCCGGCATCGGCGGCGTGGCCGACGGCTCCAGCCACCCGGTCGTCCCGCTCGGGGACGGGTTCGAGGCCTACCCGGCCGCGATCGCGCGGGCGGTCGAGATGCTCCTGTCGGCCGGGATCGAGGGGCCGTACGGGATCGCGCTCAGCCCCGAGGCGTACACCGGCGTCGCCGGGACGGCCGAGCGCGGCGGCTACCCGCTCATCGACCACCTCAAGGCGATCGCCGGCGGCCCGATCGCGTGGGCGCCGGGGGTGACCGGCGCCGTCGTCCTCAGCCTGCGCGGCGGCGACTTCCTGTTCGAGTCCGGCCAGGACCTCGCCGTCGGCTACGAGGGCCACGACGCGGACGCCGTCCACCTCTACCTGGAGGAGAGCTTCTCGTTCCGCGTCGCGACCCCCGAGGCCGCGGTCGCGCTGCGCGGCGGCTGACGCTCAGCCCGACAGCGAGCCCTCGCGCGCCTGGGCGGCCGCGGCGACGGCCCGCTCGACCGCGGTCACGTCGCGCACCGCGCCGGTGTCGGCCGACGTCGCCATCGCCGCGTACGCGCGCAGCGCGGGCGAGACCACGCGGTCGCGCGCGGCGGGCACGTAGCCGCCCGCGGCCTCCAGCCGCTCGCGCCGCTCGGCCAGCTCCTCCTCGGGCACGTCGAGCGTGATCCGCCGGTTCGGGATGTCGATGGCGATCGGGTCGCCGTCCTCGACGAGCGCGATCGCGCCGCCGGCCGCCGCCTCGGGGGACACGTGCCCGATCGACAGGCCGGAGGTGCCGCCGGAGAAGCGCCCGTCGGTGACGAGCGCGCACGCCTTCCCGAGCCCGCGGCCCTTGAGGTACGAGGTCGGGTAGAGCATCTCCTGCATGCCCGGGCCGCCGCGCGGGCCCTCGTAGCGGATGACGACGACGTCGCCCTCCTTGACGCGGCCCGACAGGATCGCGTCGACCGCGTCCTCCTGGGACTCGAGGACGACCGCCGGCCCGCGGAACGTGAGGATCGACTCGTCGACCCCGGCGGTCTTGACGACGCAGCCGCGCGGGGCGAGGTTGCCGTAGAGGATGGCCAGGCCGCCGTCCGCGCTGTGGGCGTGGGCGACGTCGCGGACGCAGCCCTCGGCGGCGTCGAGGTCGAGCGACTCCCAGCGCTCCGACTGCGAGAACGCCTCGGCCGAGCGGCGGCAGCCGGGGGCGGCGTGGAACAGCTCGAGCGCGCGCTCCGACGGCCTGGGGCCGCGGATGTCCCACTCGCCCAGCCACGCCTCGACGGTCGGCGCGTGGACGGTCGAGACGTCCTCGTTGAGCAGGCCGGCCCGCCACAGCTCGCCGAGGATCGCGGGGATGCCGCCGGCGCGGTGGACGTCCTCCATCAGGTACGTGCCGTTCGGGGCGACCTTGCACAGGCAGGGGACGCGGCGCGAGATCGCGTCGATGTCGGCCATCGTGAAGTCGATCTCGGCCTCCTGGGCGGCGGCGAGGATGTGCAGGACGGTGTTCGTCGAGCCGCCCATCGCGACGTCGAGCGCCATCGCGTTCTCGAACGCCGAGCGGGTCGCGATCGAGCGTGGCAGGACGGAGGCGTCGTCCTCGTCGTACCAGCGACGGGCGATCTCGACGACCGTGCGCCCGGCCTCCTCGTAGAGCTCGCGCCGCTTCGTGTGCGTGGCCAGGACCGAGCCGTTGCCGGGCAGCGCCAGCCCGAGCGCCTCGGTGAGGCAGTTCATCGAGTTGGCGGTGAACATGCCCGAGCACGAGCCGCAGGTCGGGCAGGCGTGCTCCTCGATGATCGCGATGTCCTCGTCGGAGACGTCGTCGGCGACCGCGTCGGCGATCGCGGTGACGAGGTTGATGCGCTTGCGCACCGTGCCGTCGACGAGGACCGCGGTCCCGCCCTCCATCGGCCCGCCGGAGACGAACACGGTCGGGATGTTCAGCCGCAGCGCGGCGTTCAGCATCCCCGGGGTGATCTTGTCGCAGTTGGAGATGCAGACGAGCGCGTCGGCGCAGTGCGCGTTGACCATGTACTCGACGCTGTCGGCGATCAGCTCGCGCGACGGCAGCGAGTAGAGCATCCCGCCGTGCCCCATCGCGATCCCGTCGTCGACGGCGATCGTGTTGAACTCGCGCGGGATCCCGCCCGCGGCCGTGATCGCGTCGGCGACGATCTCGCCGACCGGCTTCAGGTGCGTGTGGCCGGGGACGAACTGCGTGTAGGAGTTCGCGACGGCGACGATCGGCTTGCCGAAGTCCTCTCGCGCCACGCCGGCGGCGCGCAGGAGGGCGCGGGCGCCGGCCATGTTGCGGCCGTGGGTGACGGTGCGGGATCGCAGGGCGGGCATGGCGTTAGGCTACCGGAATGACCATTCCGGCGCCATGGTCCGATCTGACCGCCGACGAGAAGCGCGCCCGCGTCCTCGACGTCGCGGGCGAGGTGTTCGCGCGCGACGGCGTCGACGTGCCGATGCCGGTCCTCGCCGAGCGGATCGGCGTGGGGGTGGGGAGCATCTACCGCCAGGTCGGCACGAAGGACGACCTCATCGCCCAGCTCGTCGTCGCCCGCGCCCGCGCGCTGCGCGAGCGGTTCCTGGCCACGCTCGACGAGCCCGACCCGTGGGCGGCGCTCGTCGCCGCCACCCACGCGACGGTCGACGACTGCATCGAGGACGCGCTCTCGCAGACCGCGTGGGACGAGGCCGCGTCGACGTCCGAGGAGGTCCGCGCCGCGCGGGCCGGGGCGACCGACGCGCTGGCGCAGATGGTCGAGCGCGCCCGGGCCGCCGGGGCGCTGCGCGACGACGCCGGCCACGAGGACCTGCGCCTCGTCTTCTGCGCGCTGCGGGAGCTGGCCGGGATCGGCCCGCGGGCGGCCCACCGGCTCGCCGAGCTCGTCCTGCGGGGGATGCGGGCGTGAGCGGCGACCTGCGGGCCCGGCTGCGCGCCGCGCTGCTGGCCGCGCGCCGGGCGCGCGACCCGGTCGCGGCGGGCGCGCTGCGGACCGCGCTGGCGGCGATCGAGAACGCCGAGGCGGTCGCGCCGCCGCCGCGGCGCGCCGACGACGGGTCCGGCGGGTCGCGCATCGCCGGGACCGCCGGGCCGCTCGGCGCCGGCGAGGCGCCGCGGGCCGAGCTGAGCGAGGACGAGGCGCGGGCGATCGTCGTCGCCGAGGTCGAGGAGCGCCGGGCCGCGGCCGCCGGGTACGAGGCGCGCGGCGAGGCCGGGCGCGCCGCGCGGCTGCGGTCGGAGGCCGACGTCCTGGCCGGCCAGCTCGCCTGAGGCCCGGCGCCCGCGCCGCCCGGGAGCGGGGGCGCGCGGGCTCCCGGGCGGCGGCCTGGGTGTGCGACCGTCGGCCGCGCACCCGTCGATCGGAGGAGCCGCACGATGACCGACACCGTCGCCGACGCCAACCGGCGGACCGTCAGCGAGGCCTTCGAGGCCTGGCAGGCCGGGACCGGCCACCCGGCCGACCTGTTCGCGCCGGAGATGACCTGGCGCGTGGAGGGCCGCTCGCAGGCGGCCGGCGACTACGCCGACCGCCGGGCCTTCGTCGACGCGGTCCTGGTCCCGTTCGCGCGGCGCTTCGAGGGCGGCGAGCCGTTGCGCCCGACGGCGATCCGCGCGGTCGTGGCCGACGGCGACACGGTCGCCGTGCGCTGGGACGGCCGCGGGGTCGCGAGCGACGGCGTGCCCTACGAGAACGCCTACGCCTGGTTCCTGACGCTGCGCGACGGCCGGATCGTCGACGGCGTCGCGTTCTTCGACGACGCCGCGTTCGACGAGCTGTGGGACCGGGTGCGGCCCTGACGGCGGCCGCGCCTCGGTGCGGCGCCCCACCGGCGAATGCGTACTTCGCCCCATAGGCGCCCGCCCGCGTGGCGGCCAGGATCCGAAGGTGCGGCGTGCGGCCGGCGCACGCGACAGGTCGAGGCACGTCGGGCCCCCTGCCCACTCGCCTCGGGCGGACATGAGGGCCGGCCGCAGCCTCCCGGCGGCCGGGGCAACCGCCGGGAGGCTCCCGCCGCGCGCGCCGGCGCGCCGGGCCGCGTCAGCGCCGACGCGGCGCGGGGTCCTCGAGCCGCCCGTCGACGGCGTCGATGAGGACGCCGACCGTGGCGACCGTGATGCCGGCGGCGATGAGCACCGCGCCGGGCAGGATGTGCGCGGCCGCGCCCTGGCCGCGCAGTACAACGAGCAGGCCGAGCCCCGTGAGGGCGATCGCGGCCATGCCGCGCAGGATGCCGAGCAACGCTCGCATCGGGACACCTCCTCGCGGCCGTCGGGATCCGAGCCGGGCGAGGCCGGCCGCGCCACCTCACCGCGGATCGGCCATCATCGCCCGCCCGCGGCGGGCTTCCCATGGGCGCCGGCCCCCATCTGCGGCGGGTGCCGCGGCCGGGACGGCGGCGGTCACGCCCAGGGACGCCGCCAGGCGCGGGTCACGATCTCGGCGTTCGAGCGGCGGGCGCGGGGCCGCCGGCGCGAGCGGCGGGCGACGAGCTGGTCGGCGGCGCGGGCCGCCGGCCACGGGGCGATGCGCGGGCCGATCGCGGCGGGCGCGCGGACGGGGACGGGCCGGGCCGCCGGCCGGTCGCGCGCGGGCGGGAGCAGGTCGATGTCGAGCATGCCCCGACGATGGCGCCCGCGCGGCCGGCCGGCCATGGCGCCGAACGTGCAGATCGCCCCGGGCGCGGTGTGCAGCCGCGCTCAGATGAGGCCGTGGGCGAGCATCGCGTCGGCGACGCGGACGAAGCCGGCGATGTTCGCGCCGGCGACGTAGTCGCCCGGGGCGCCGTACTCCTCGGCCGTCTCGTAGACCGAGCGGTGCAGCTCGTGCATGATCTCGCGCAGGCGCTGCTCGCTGTGCTCCCACGTCCACGAGTCGCGCGAGGCGTTCTGCTGCATCTCGAGCGCGCTCGTCGCCACGCCGCCGGCGTTCGCGGCCTTGCCGGGCCCGAAGAGGACGCCGGCCTCGCGGAAGGCCCGGATCGCCTCCGGCGTGCACGGCATGTTCGCGCCCTCGGCGACGGCGATGACGCCGTTGGCGATGAGCGTCGCCGCGTCGCGGCCGGTCAGCTCGTTCTGGGTCGCGCACGGCAGCGCGACGTCGCCGGGGACGTCCCACACCTGGCGGTCGGGGACGAACCGGGCGCGGCCGCCGCGCAGCTCGGCGTAGTCGGAGACGCGCCCGCGGTCGACCTCCTTGACCTGCTTGAGCAGCTCGACGTCGATCCCGTCGGGGTCGTGGACGTAGCCGCTGGAGTCCGAGACGGTGACGACGCGCCCGCCCAGCGCCTGGACCTTCTCGACGGCGTAGATCGCGACGTTGCCCGAGCCGGAGACGAGCACGTCGAGGCCGTCGAGCGAGCGGCCGTCGACGCCGAGCATCTCCTGCACGAAGTAGGCGCAGCCGTAGCCGGTCGCCTCCTTGCGCACGCGCGCGCCGCCCCACGACAGGCCCTTGCCGGTGAGGACGCCGGACTCGTAGCGGTTCGTGATCCGCTTGTACTGGCCGAACAGGAAGCCGAGCTCGCGGGCGCCGACGCCGATGTCGCCGGCCGGGACGTCGGTGTGCTCGCCGAGGAAGCGGTGCAGCTCGGTCATGAACGACTGGCAGAAGCGCATGACCTCGGCGTCGGAGCGCCCGCGCGGGTCGAAGTCGGAGCCGCCCTTGCCGCCGCCGATCGGCATCCCGGTGACCGCGTTCTTGAAGATCTGCTCGAACCCGAGGAACTTCACGATCCCGAGGTTCACCGACGGGTGGAACCGCAGGCCGCCCTTGTAGGGGCCGAGCGCGCTGTTGTACTCGACGCGGAAGCCCCGGTTGACGTGGACCTCGCCGCGGTCGTCCTGCCACGGCACCCGGAAGATGATCTGGCGCTCGGGCTCGCAGATGCGCTCCAGGAGCTTGGCCTCGACGTACTCCGGGTGCTTGGCGACGACGGGGCCCAGCGTCTCCAGCACCTCGCGCACCGCCTGGTGGAACTCCTGCTCGCCGGGGTTGCGGCGCAGGACCGTCTCGTAGACGGGCAGGACCTTCTCGTCCAGGGCGCGCATCAGGGGAATGCCTCGGGTTGCCATCGGCGCCCGACGGTAGGGCTCAAGGGGGCCTGAGCGGCATGGGGCCCGATGTGCATTCGGCCGGGCCCCATGCGCCGGGCGCGCGGCTCAGGCGCCGGTGCCGCCCACGCAGAGGTACGTGAGCTCCATGTAGTCGTCGAGCCCGTGGCGGCTGCCCTCGCGGCCCAGCCCGGACTGCTTGACGCCCCCGAACGGCGCGCCCTCGTAGGAGAAGATGCCGGTGTTCACGCCGACGACGCCGAACTCCAGCGCCTCGCCCACGCGCCACATGCGCCCGAGGTCGCGCGTGTAGAAGTAGGCGGCCAGGCCGGACTCGGTCGCGTTGGCCAGCTCGATCGCCTCCTCCTCGGTCTCGAAGCGGAAGACGGGGGCGACCGGGCCGAACGTCTCCTCGACGGCGATCTTCATGCCCGGCCTGGCGCCGGTCAGGACGGTCGGCTCGAAGAACGTGCCGCCGCGCTCGTGCGGCTTGCCGCCGGTGACGACCTCGGCGCCCTGGGCGACGGCGTCCTCGATGTGGTCGATGACCTTCGCGAGCGCGCGCTCGTCGATGAGCGGCCCCTGCTCGACGCCCTCCTCGAAGCCGTGGCCGACGCGCAGCGCGGCGGTCGCGGCGGCGAAGCGCTCGACGAACGCGTCGTGGATGCCCGCCTGGACGAGGACGCGGTTCGCGCACACGCAGGTCTGGCCGGCGTTGCGGAACTTCGACGCGATCGCGCCGGCGACGGCGGCGTCGAGGTCGGCGTCGTCGAAGACGATGAACGGCGCGTTGCCGCCGAGCTCGAGCGAGACGCGCTTGACCGTGTCGGCCGCCTGGCGCATGAGGAGCCTGCCGACCCCGGTCGACCCGGTGAAGGTGATCTTGCGCACGAGCGGGGAGGTCGCCAGCTCGTGGCCGACCTCCTCGGCCGGGCCGCAGACGACGCTGAGGACGCCGGCGGGGATGCCGGCGCGCAGGGCCAGCTCGCCCATCGCCAGCGCCGACAGCGGCGTGGCGGGGGCCGGCTTGACGACCATCGTGCAGCCGGCGGCCAGGGCGGGGGCGGCCTTGCGGGCGATCATCCCCATCGGGAAGTTCCACGGCGTGATCGCCGCGCAGACGCCGACCGGCTTCTTGATCGTCAGCAGCCGCCGGTCGTCGAAGGGGGAGGGGGTCACCTCGCCGTAGGCGCGCTTGGCCTCCTCGGCGTACCACTCGATGAACCCGGCGCCGTAGAGGATCTCGCCGCGCGCCTCGGCCAGCGGCTTGCCCTGCTCGGCGGTCAGGATCGCGGCGAGGTCGTCGGCGTTGGCGACGATCAGGTCGTGCCAGGCCCGCAGGAGCTGGGAGCGCCGCTTGGCGTTCAGGCGCGCCCACTCGCGCTGGGCGGCGTCGGCGGCCTCGATCGCGCGACGGGCGTCGGCGCGGGTCCCGCGGGCGACGGAGGCGATCTGCTCGCCGGTGGCGGGGTCGAGGACGGGGTCCCGCTCGCCGTGCTCGCCGTCGACCCACTCGCCGTTCACGAGCAGCTGCTCACGCAGGAGCGAGCGGTCCGTGAGGGCGAGCTCGAAGGCGGTCGACATGCAGGTTCTCCTTGGACGGGGTGGACAGGCGGCGTCTTGTTTGCCAAGGTTCGCATATCGTGCAATTGACCGCAATACGAGCAGGACGATGACGACCACCACTCCCAAGGGCACGCTGAGCGAGATCGACCGCCGGCATGTCTTCCATCCGTTCAGCGTCCTCGGCGAGCACGAGGCCCACGGGCCGCGGCGGGTGATCGTCGGCGGCACGGGCTCGACGCTCACCGACGCCGAGGGCCGCACCTACCTCGACGCGATGGCCGGGTTGTGGTGCGTCAACGTCGGCTACGGGCGCGTGGAGCTCGCGGACGCCCTGCGCGACCAGGCGCTGAAGCTGCCGTACTACCACTCGTTCACGTCGATGGCGACCGACACGCCGGCGCTGCTGGCCGAGCGCATCCTCGACCTCGCCCCGGCCGGCATGTCGAAGGTGCTCTACGGCAACAGCGGCTCGGACGCCAACGACACCCAGGTCAAGCTCGTGCGGATGTACAACAACCTGCTCGGGCGCCCGGAGAAGAAGAAGATCATCTCGCGCCGGCGCGGGTACCACGGCGTGACCGTCGCGTCGGGCAGCCTCACCGGGCTGCCGGGCATGCACCGCGACTTCGACCTGCCGATCGACGGGATCATCCACACGACGCCCCCGCACCGCCTGTGGGAGGCGCAGCCGGGCGAGGACGACCGGGCCTTCGCCAAGCGCCTGGCCGACGACCTCGACGCGCTCATCCGGGCCGAGGGCCCCGAGACGGTCGCGGCGTTCATCGCCGAGCCGGTCCAGGCCGCCGGCGGCGTCATCGTGCCGCCCGAGACCTACTGGGCCGAGATCCAGGAGGTCCTGCGCCGCCACGACGTCCTGCTCATCGCCGACGAGGTCGTCACCGGCTTCGGCCGGCTGGGCACCTGGTTCGGCAGCCAGAAGCTCGGCATCGAGCCGGACCTCATGACCGTCGCCAAGGGCATCACCTCGGCGTACGTGCCGCTGTCGGCGTGCATCGTCTCCGAGAAGGTGTGGCGCGTTCTGGCCGACCGCAACGGCTCGGCCGCGTTCAGCCACGGCTACACGTACACGTCGCACCCGCTCTCGTGCGCGTGCGCGATGGCGAACCTCGACGTCATCGAGAAGGAGAACCTGCTCGAGCGCGTCGAGACCGTCGGCGCGCACCTCCAGAAGCGCCTGCACGAGGCGTTCGACGGGCACCCGCTCGTCGGCGAGGTCCGCGGCATCGGGCTCGTCGGCGCCGTCGAGTTCGTCGCCGCCCAGGACCCGCCGGCCAAGTTCGACCCGCTCGGCTCCGTCGCCGCGAAGGTGACGAAGGAGGCGCTCGACCGCGGCGTCATCACCCGCGCGCTGCCGGAGGGCGACACCGTCTCCTTCTCGCCGCCGTTCGTCGTGACCGAGGCGGAGATCGACCGGATGGTCGAGGTCGTCCGCGAGGCCGCCGACGTCGTCGCCGCGGAGGTGGCGTAGCGCCGCGATGGCCGGGCGCGCTGCACGTCGCCGGCTCGGGCTCGTCGTGAACCCGATCGCCGGCATGGGCGGCCGGGTGGCCCTGAAGGGCACCGACGGCCCGGCCGCCGTGCGCACCGCGCGCCGGCGCGGCGCGCGGGAGATCGCCCCCGAGCGCGCGCGCCGGGCGCTCGAGCGCCTGGCCGCCGCCGTCCCGGAGGTCGAGGTCCTCGCGGCGCCCGGCATCATGGGCGCCGACGAGGCCCGCGCCGCCGGGCTCGAGGTGGAGGAGCTCGGCACGCTGCCCGACGACCGCGACACCCGCCCGGCCGACACGCGCAACGCCGTCGCCGAGATGCGCGAGCGCGGCGTCGACCTGCTCCTGTTCGCCGGCGGCGACGGCACCGCCCGCGACATCCTCGACACGATCGGCGCCGACCTGCCGATGCTCGGCGTCCCGACCGGGGTGAAGATGCACTCCGGCGTGTTCGCCGCCTCGCCGGCGGCCGCGGGCGCCGCCGCGGCCGCCTTCCTGCGCAACCCGGACCCCGACGCGCTCGTCGAGGCGGAGGTCGCCGACGTCGACGAGGCCGCCGCCCGCGAGGACCGGGTCGCCACCCGCCTCTACGGCGCCGTGCGCGTCCCGCGCCAGCCGGGCCTCGTCGTCGGGCCGAAGGCGTCGAGCTGCGCCGACGCGGGCGTCGACGCGCTCGCGGCCGAGATCGCGGCGACGCTGCCGCCCGGGCGCCTGACGCTCCTGGGACCCGGGACGACGACCGCCGCCGTGCTCGGCCACCTCGGGCTGCGCGGCACGCTGCTGGGGGTCGACGCCGTCCGCGACGGCGAGCTCGTGGGCCGCGACCTCGACGAGGCCGGCCTGCTGGCGCTGCTCGACGGCGAGCCCGAGGTCCCCGCCCCCGTCCTGATCGTCGGCGTCGTCGGCGGCCAGGGCGCCCTGTTCGGGCGGGGCAACCAGCAGCTCAGCCCCGCCGTCCTGCGGCGCATCGGGCGCGACCGCATCCAGGTCGTCGCCTCCGCCGACAAGCTGCACCGACTGAACCCGCCGCGCCTGCGCGTGGACACCGGCGACGAGGCGCTCGACGCCGAGCTGTCCGGCTACGTCCGCGTCCAGGTCGCGCCGGGACGGACGATCGTGATGAAGGTCTCGACGTGAGGAGGACCCGCGCATGACGCCGCCTGGGCCGACCGCCCATCCGTACATGGCCAACTCGGCGCCCGAGCTGCGCCGGGAGCTGCTCGACGCCGTCGGCGTCGACGACGTGGAGGAGCTGTTCGTACAGATCCCCGAGGACCACCGGGTCAAGGAGCCGATCAAGCTCCCGCCCGCGCTGCGCTCCGAGGCGGCGCTGAGCCGTCATCTGCGCGACGTGCTGTCGCGCAACGTCGACTGCGAGCAGAACCTGTCGTTCCTGGGCGGCGGCGTGTGGCAGCACTACGTGCCGGCCGTCTGCGACGAGATCGCCCAGCGGACCGAGTTCGTCACCTCGGAGTGGGGGACCCCCGCCTCCGACCACGGCCGCAACCAGGCCTGGTTCGAGTTCGCCAGCCAGCTCGGCGAGCTGCTCGACCTCGACTTCGTCGGCCTGCCCGTCTACAGCTGGGGCTGCGCCGCGGGCCACGCGATCCGCATGGCCTCGCGCATGACCGGCCGCCGCGAGGTGCTCGTCCCGGCCGACCTCAACCGCGAGCGCCTGGCGGTGATCCGCACCTACTGCGAGCCGCCGGAGATGCCGAGCCACATCGCGATCGTCGAGGTCGCGACCGACCCGCAGACCGGCCGCCTCGACGTCGCCGACCTCGAGGCGAAGCTGTCGGAGCGCACGGCCGCCGTCTACGTCGAGACGCCGAGCTCGCTCGGCGTCATCGAGACCGAGGTCGAGCGGATCGCCGCCGCCGCGCGCGCCGCCGGCGCCGAGACGATCCTCGGCGTCGACCCGATCTCGCTCGGCGTCCTCGCCCCGCCCGGCCAGCTCGGCGCCGACATCGCCGTCGGCTCCACCCAGCCGCTCGGCGTCCACATGAACGCCGGCGGCGGCGTCGGCGGCTTCATCGCCACCCGAGACGAGGAGCGCTACGCGCGCCAGTACCCGACGCTGCAGGTGTCGATCGCCCCGACGGCGAAGCCGGGCGAGCACGGCTTCACGATGACGCTCTTCGAGCAGTCGTCCTACGGCCGCCGCGAGAAGGGCAACGACTGGACCGGCAACTCGGTCTACCTGTGGGCGATCGTCAACGCCGTCTACATGACGGCGATGGGCCCGCAGGGCTTCGTCGAGCTCGGCGAGCTCATCCTCCAGCGCAGCCACTACGCGGCCGCGCGGATCGGCGAGCTGCCCGGCGTCTCCGTGCGCTGGGGCGGCTTCTTCAAGGAGTTCGTCGTCGACTTCAGCGAGACCGGCAAGACCGTCGCCGAGATCAACGCGGCGCTGCTCGAGCGCGGCATCTTCGGCGGCGGCGACCTGTCGACCGGCCACCCGCACCTCGGTCAGAGCGCGCTCTACTGCGTGACCGAGGTCCACACCCAGGAGGACATCGACCGCCTCGTCGAGGCGCTTGCGGAGGTGACCCGATGACCCGGCTGCCGGACTACCACGCCGCCCGCTGGGACGAGCCCGTCGTCATGGAGATGGGCCGCCCCGGCCGCCGCGCGACCGTCATCGAGGAGGCCGAGCCGGAGGTCGCCGCCAAGGTCGGCGCCGGCGCCGACCTCGTCCCCGAGGGCGTGCGCCGCCAGGCTCCGCCGGCGCTGCCCGAGCTGTCGGAGTTCGAGGTCCAGCGCCACTACCTGCACCTGTCGCAGATGACGCTCGGGATGATGGGCGTCAACCTCTTCGGCACGTGCACGATGAAGTACAACCCGCGGCTCAACGAGCACGTCGCCGCGCGCCCGTGGCTGGCCGAGATCCACCCGGAGCAGCCGGAGGAGTCGATCCAGGGCCTCCTGAAGATCCTCCACGACTTCGACCTCATGCTGCGGGAGCTGTCGGGCATGGCGCGCTTCGTGTTCCAGCCCGGCGGCGGCGCCGACGCCGCGTACACGCACGCGTGCATCACCCGCGCCTACCACGCCGCCCGCGGCGAGCTCGAGCAGCGCGACGAGATCATCACGACGATCCAGGCCCACCCGTGCAACGCGGCGACGGCCGCGGCGGCCGGGTTCAAGGTCATCACGCTGCCGATCGAGGAGGACGGCTACGCGTCGGTCGAGGCGCTCGAGGCCGCCGTCTCCGACCGCACGGCCGCGCTGATGGTCAACAACCCCGACGACATGGGGATCTACAACCCGCACATCCGCCGCTGGACGGACATCGTCCACGAGGCGGGCGGGCTGGCGTTCTACGACAACGCCAACTTCAACGGCGTCATGACGCGCCTGCGCGCGCGCGAGCTCGGGTTCGACGCGTGCATGTACATGCTGCACAAGACCTTCGGCGTGCCGAAGGGCGGCGGCGGCCCGGCCGTCGGCGCCTACGGGTGCAGCGAGGAGCTCGTCGAGTTCCTGCCGCGGCCGCTCGTCAACCGCGAGGGCGACCGCTACACGATCGAGCACGACGCGCCGAAGTCGGTCGGCCGCGTGCGCGAGTACTGGGGCAACGCCCAGCAGGTCGTCAAGGCGTACTCGTGGACCCGCGCGATGGGCGCCGAGGGCCTGCGCGACGCCGCCGACCTGTCGGTCATCGGCCTCAACTACATGGACCAGCGCCTGCGCAAGGTCAAGGGCGTCACCCGCTCGCACCCGCACATCGACGTGCCGCGCCTGGAGATGTGCCGGTACTCGATCGAGCAGGTCACGCGCGACACCGGCGTCACCGTCTTCGACATCCAGAACCGGATGGTCGACTACGGCGTCGACGCCTTCTGGCTCGCCCACGAGCCGTGGCTCCTGCCCGAGCCGTTCACGCCCGAGCCGGGCGAGCTGTGGTCGAAGGAGGACATCGACCTGTGGATCGACGTCCTCGAGCACATCATCGAGGAGGCCTACACGAACCCGGAGATCGTCAAGACGGCGCCGCACAACCAGGCGCTGCGCCAGGTCGACGGGTCGCGCGTCAACGAGCCCGACCAGTGGGCGACGACCTGGCGGGCCTACCAGCGCAAGGCCGAGCAGGCGGCGGCGAGCGCGTGAGCGCTCCCGTCGCCATCGTCGGCGCCGGCTCGATCGGCGTGAGCTGGGCGATCGTCTTCGCCCGGGCCGGCCGCTCCGTGCGGATGCAGGATCCCGACGCGGCGCGGCGCGAGGCCGTGCCCGGCGAGATCGCGGCGCGGCTGGCCCAGCTCGACGAGGCCGGCCTGCTCGACGAGGCGCCGGACGCGATCGCTGCGCGCGTGACGGTCGCCGCCGACCTGGCGGCGACGGTCGCGCGCGCCGGCCACGTCCAGGAGTGCGCGCCGGAGCGCCTGGAGCTCAAGCGCGAGCTGTTCGCCCGGCTCGACGGGCTCGCCGCGCCCGACGCGGTGCTGGCGAGCTCGTCGTCGGCGATCGTCGCGTCGAGGTTCGCCGAGGGCCTGCCGGGGCGGGCGCGCTGCCTGGTCGTCCACCCGGGCAACCCGCCGCACCTCATCCCGGTCGTCGAGGTCGTCCCGGCGCCGTTCACCGACCCGGCGGTCGTCGAGCGGACGGTCGCGCTGCTCGAGGCGGCCGGCCAGTCGCCGGTCGTCGTGCGGCGCGAGATCGAGGGGTTCGTGTTCAACCGGCTGCAGGGCGCGCTGCTGCGCGAGGCCTACTGCCTCGTGCGCGACGGCGTCGCCTCCGTCGACGAGGTCGACCGCGTCGTCCGTGACGGGCTCGGGCGCCGCTGGGCGTTCGTCGGCCCGTTCGAGACCGCGGACCTCAACACCCGCGGCGGGATCGCCTCCCACGCCGAGAAGCTCGGGCCCGCGTACGCGCGGATGGGGGCCGAGCGCGGCCAGAACGACCCGTGGACGCCCGACCTCGTCGAGAAGGTGACCGCGGAGCGCCGCGCGCTGCTGCCGCTGGAGGACTGGGACGAGCGCGTCGCGTGGCGCGACCGGGCGCTCATCGCGCTGCTGCGCGCTCGCCGGGAGCTCAGCGGAAGGGAGAACTGAAGTGGCTCGGCCAGGGGGTCCGCGTTCAGCGATAGCATCGCGCTCGATGTCGGCCATCGCCGTATCCGAACCAGACGAGTCGAAGGTGGACGAGGAGCGCCCGCGCGAGTTCATCCAGTCGCTCGAGCGCGGCCTCGCGATCATCCGCGCGTTCGGGCCGCACGCGCCCGAGCAGACGGTGACCGAGCTGGCCGCGACGACGAACCTGACGCGGGCGACCGCGCGCCGGTTCCTCATCACGCTCATGGAGCTGGGCTACGTCGAGAGCGACGGGCGCGTGTTCCGGCTCACCCCGAAGGTGCTCGAGCTCGGCTACTCGTTCCTGTCGGGCCTCGGGTTCCCGGACGTCGCGCTGCCGCACCTGGAGCGGCTGGTGGCCGAGGTCGACGAGTCGAGCGAGGCGTCGGTCCTCGACGGGCACGACATCGTGTACGTCGCGCGCGTGCCGTCGTCGGCGGTGATGTCGCTCGTCGTCAACGTCGGCGCCCGGATGCCCGCGCACGCGACCGCGATGGGGAAGGTCCTGCTCGCCGGGCTCAGCGACGAGGAGCTGGACCACTACCTGGCCACCGCCCAGCTGCGCAGCTTCCTGCCGCGGACCGTCACCGACCCCGACGCGCTGCGCGAGCAGATCGAGCAGGTGCGCCGCGACGGCTTCGCGATCGTCGACCAGGAGCTCGAGGAGGGCCTCGTCGCGGTGGCGGCGCCGGTGCGCGGCCGCGACCGGCGGGTCGTCGGGGCGATCAACCTCTCCACCCACGTGCTGCGGCGCTCGGTCGAGTCGGTGCGCAACGAGCTCGTCGGCCCGCTGCTGGCCACGGCCGGGCGGATCGAGAGCGATCTCGCCGGCGTCGCGTAGCGCCGCCGTGCGGATCGTCGCCGTCGACGTCTTCGGGGTCGAGCTGACCCCGGCGGCCGGGGACTTCCGGCTCTCGCGCGGGCGCACGATGAGCGCGTCGACGTCCTGGGTCGTGCGGGTGACCGCCGACGACGGGCGGCGCGGCTTCGGCGAGGCGTGCCCGCTGACGTCCGCCTACCTGCCGACGTTCACCGGCGCGGTGCGGGCCGCGCTCGAGGAGCTCGCGCCGGCGCTGCTGGGGGCCGACCCGCGCAACCTCGCCGACGTGGCGGCGCGGATGGACGCGACGCTCCTGGGGCAGGAGGCGGCGCGCAGCCCGCTCGACGTCGCCTGCTGGGACCTCCTGGGCCAGGACGCCGGGCAGCCGCTGGCGACGCTCCTCGGCGGCCGGGTGAGCGACGAGCTGCCGCTCTACGAGGCGATCCCGATGGGGTCGGCGCAGGAGACGGCGCAGCGCGTGCAGCGGGCGCTGGACGCCGGGATCCGCCGCTTCCAGCTGAAGGTCGGCGGCGACCCGCGGGCCGACGCCGAGACCGTCGCCCGGGTCGTCGAGCAGGCGGGGGAGGGCGCGGTCGTCATCGCCGACGCGAACGGCGGCTGGTCGCTGGCCGACGCGCTCGTCGCCGTCCGCGCGCTCGAGGGGCTGCCGGTGTTCCTCGAGCAGCCGTGCCGGCGCTTCGAGGACGTCCTGCACGTGCGCCGGGCGACGACGCTCCCGCTCATCCTCGACGAGTCGGTGACCGACGCCGACTCCCTCGTCGCCGCCGTCCGCCGGGCCGGCGCGTGCGGGCTGAACCTGAAGATCGGCAAGGTCGGCGGGCTGACCCCGGCGCGGCGGCTGCGCGACCTGGCCGTCGCGCTCGGCGCGTCGGTGACGATCGAGGACACCTGGGGCGGCGACGTGGCCGCCGCCGCGATCGCCCACCTCGCCGCGAGCACGCCGCCGGGGTCGCTGTTCTCCGTCTCGCTCGTGAACGCCGCGGTCGTCGAGCACGTCGCCGGCGGCGTCCCGCGGACGGTCGGCGCCACCGCCTCGGCCCCCGACGGCCCCGGGCTCGGCCTCGAGGTCGACGAGTCGCTCCTGGGCGACCCGGTGCTGTCCTTCCGCGCCTGACCGCCGGCCGGGCCCGGTGCGCGCCCGGCGTCCGGGCGCCGGGCCCGCTGGACGCATGGTCGAGGGCGGCCGCGGCCGCGGCGGGGCGTCGGCCCGCGAAACCTCTCACGCGGCGCCGGAACCTGTCATCCGCTGCAGCGCCGGCGCCCGGGATCCGACCGGGGCGGCATGAGCATGCGACGGACGTTCGGGGCGATCGGCCTCGCCGCGGCGGGTGCGCTGGCGCTGGGCCCGGCCGCGGCGCAGGCGACGCCGGGCGAGGTGGACCTGCTGGCCGAGCGCAACATCAGGATCATCGGCTCGCACGCCGGCGCCCAGGCCGGCCTCGAGCTCGCGGCGGTCGGCGACGTCAACGGGGACGGCGTCGACGACATCGCGGTGATCACCTACGAGCCGGTCCCCTCCGTCCCCGGCGACGGGGACGAGCCCCCGGAGTGGGAGGGGGACGAGCCCGCCGAGGGCGACGAGGACGAGCCCGCCGAGGGCGAGGACGGGGCGCCCGCCCCGGGCACGGTGTTCGTCGTCTACGGGGCGACGGCGCCGACGGACGTCGACCTGGCCGACCTGGGGCCGGGCGGGTTCCGCATCGACCCGGCCGCCAACCAGACGGGCGACCCGCGGGTCGGGCCGGCGGGGGACGCCAACGGCGACGGCCTGGCCGACATCGCCGTCATGTACTCGAGGAACGATCTCGGCGTGGTCTTCGTCGTCTTCGGCGACCGCAGCATCGCCGACGTGAACCTGAACGCGCTCGGCGACCGCGGCTACCGCATCAACCCGCGGCCCGGCACCGGCTACTGGAGCAGGATCGCGATGGCCTACGACAGCCCCGAGACGGTCGGGGACGTCAACGGCGACGGCCTCGACGACCTCATCTTCGGCGGGCGCAAGTCGCTGCCCGACGAGCGGGGGAAGGCGTGGGTCGTGTTCGGCTCCACGAGCACCGCGTCGGTCACGGTGGACCCGCTCGGCGATCGCGGGTCGACCTACACCGGGTACGACTACCACGACGAGCTCGGCTTCGGGGCCCAGTCCGCCGGGGACTACAACGGGGACGGCTACCGCGACCTCCTGATCTCCCAGGCCGGCGGGAGCAAGGCCATCGTCATGTTCGGCAGGGCGACGCCGCCGACGAGCTTCGACATGGCCGACTTCAGGTCGGGCCGGGACGGGATCGTCGTGACCGGGCCGCTGCAGCTCGCCCGCCCGGCCGGGGACTTCAACGGCGACGGCCTGGACGACCTCGTGATCACGAACAACACGTCGTCGGTCACGCGCGCCGGCGGCGAGCTCGCCAACGCCGGAGTGGCGTACGTGCTGCTGGGCACGCGAACGCCCCAGGACGTGCACGTCGGCACCCCGCCGCCGGGGGCGCTCAAGCGGATCGAGGGCGCGATCGCCGACAGCCACCTGGGCGCGGACGTGGCCGGGGTCGGCGACGTCAACGGCGACGGGCTCGACGACGTGCTCGTCAGCGAGATCGCCTCGACCCGGACGCCGCGCCCCAACGGCGGGCAGTCCTACGTGATCTACGGGACGACGTCGACCGAGACCGTCGACACCGGGAGCCTCGGCAGCAGCGGGTACCGGATCGTCGGCGCCGGCGCGAACGACCGGGCGACCGTGGTGTCGGCGGCCGGGGACGTGAACGCCGACGGCCGCGCGGACCTGCTGATCGGCGCGCCGGGGGCGACCGCCGGCGAGCGCAGCGGCGCCGGGGCCGCCTACGTGCTGCTCGGGGCGAACGCCGTCTACCCTGACGTCACCGGGCGGGTCGGCCGGCCGCTGTCGGTCACCCCGTCGCTGTCGGCGCTCGGCAGCCGGTCGCTGAGCGTCTCGCCGGCGCTGCCGGACGGGCTGTCGCTCGACGCGACGACCGGCGAGATCAGCGGCACCCCGGCCGAGCCGGTCGACGCGACGTACACGGTGCGCCTGACCGACGACCGCGGCAGCGTCGACGCGCCCGTGCACCTGACGATCGCGCTCGACCCCGCCCCGAGGCCTCCCGACC